>JANMDL010000381.1:0-12151 GCA_031376295.1 Chitinophagales bacterium | reverse complement strand
GTGCAAACCACAGCTTTTAATGTGCCGGTATGCAGGGCATCTTCTACCCACTGCCTCAGTTCCTGTTCAATACTGCCATGGTGCAAAGCAATGGCTCCCGAAAGTTCAGGCGATTCCTTCAGCAATGCCTGGTACCAGGTTTCACTCATGCCACGGGTATTGATAAAAATAAGTGTGGTTTTGTGCCTGTTGATGATATCCACCACTTTGCTTACCAGCTTAAGGCCAAGGTGTCCCGACCAGGGATATTTCTCAATTTCATCAGGCAACACTGATTCAACCGTAATTTGTTTTTTAATATTGGTACTGATGATGGTGCCTTCTTTTTTAAGAGGAGCCATCAGCACTTCTTTTGCCTGTGCAAGGTTTCCGATAGTGGCAGAAATACCCCAGACAGAACAATTATTCTTAAACAAAGCCTCTTTTAAATGTACTATCCTGCATATAGAAAGTTCCGTTTGCACACCTCTTTTGCTGCCAAGTAACTCATGCCATTCGTCAACAGCAATAATGCGAAGCACTTTAAAAAACTCAGGATTGCCTTTTTGTGCCAGCAGTAGTTGAAGGCTTTCGGGCGTAATAATCAGTACTTCAGGCATCCGGGATTTCTGCTGTTTTCTTTCAGCCGTGCTGGTGTCGCCATTGCGGATGCCCACTTTCCAGTTCATATTCAGTTGGGCAATTACCTCTTCCATGGCACGGCCAATGTCTTTAGCCAATGCACGCAGTGGGGTAATCCACAAAAGCTGCAGTCCACTGTTGGTTCTGGCAGCATAGTCTTTAGGATGCTGGTTGATGAATTGAATGATTGAGCCGAGGAAAACTGCATAAGTTTTGCCACAACCTGTAGGTGCATTTACCAACCCACTGTTGCCGTTGTGCAGTTGTTGCCAGGTTTGTTCCTGAAAGGGGAATGCCTGCATTTTATTAGCAGCAAGCCAATTGTTGATAACATGGTATCCTGCGCTTTTTTTCAATCAACACAATTTTAGTTACGTATCAACGCTTGTTTTATTAATGATAAATGTAAAGCAACTTTACCGGTTCAATATACTTTGCAAAAAGCAGGTTATAATGTTTTCAGGTATTCAATTACCGCCATTCTTTCTTTGTCAGTCAATTTATCGCCAAAATAATGCCCCATATTGCCATAACCATGCAGTTTGGTATTGTACACCGTATTGTCGCCGGGTTCATTGTGTTGAACAAAGGGCCATCCCGGGTTTTCGTAATCATATTGGGGCGTGTCAAAATTGCGTTGCCAGTAGGTGGGGCGTAGTTTACTGTTCAGCAATGCCTCCAGGTTTGGCACGGAGCCATTGTGCAGGTAAGGTGC
The DNA here is from genome assembly GCA_031376295.1 of Chitinophagales bacterium. Taxonomy (GTDB): domain Bacteria; phylum Bacteroidota; class Bacteroidia; order Chitinophagales; family Chitinophagaceae; genus Ferruginibacter. The sequence goes on along the minus strand of JANMDL010000381.1, from coordinate 10,815 downwards.
TGTAGCCCATACGCCGTCTAATGGCGGAGCAATATAGCCACTGTAAGGAATCAGTTTGGCCGGATGATCGCCTTGTGCAAACCAACTGTTGTTAAACCAGCCGATAAATTGAGGATTTTGATAGTTGGCTGAATATAAAAATGAATCAGTTTGTATGATGGATTCCGGTATCAGCAGGTTGGGGTAGCTTTCATTTTTGCCATAAGTTCCATGGCATTTGGAGCAGTTTGCAGTAAAAATCTCCTGGCCTTTTCCTGCAAGTTCAGCGTTAATTTGTTTGGGGTATTTTGGTGCTTTTAAAGAATAGATAAAGGCAAGTACATCACTGATATGATTATCAACATTCCTCGATTCACTAGTGTCAGTTACTGTAAGCAGGTTGCTTGCCATCAGAAAGCGGCCAAAATCTCCCCGGCCAAATCCATTGTAAAACATGCCATGCTTTTTTTTCAGCAGCCACCAGGCGGGTACATCACTGGGTATCACTTCTTCGGGAATATTTATCGCCGGTTTATTTGTCCATTTAAAATCGCTGTTGTTGCGGTGCGCTGCCAGTACAGCCGCAAGCCGGTCTGCTGCATTTACACCCCTTACTTTTGTAATAAGATAAGGTGCAATGGTTCTTGTAACTTCTAAAAAATCTTTTGAGGCATGGTACTTTTTTGGGGCGGTTAATTTTAGCATGCTTTCCAGCAATCTTATTTTACCCGGGCTTGCAACTTTAGCGTCAGAAAAATCAAGTAAAGTATTACCCATGCCCATGAACAACTGCCCATCCATTACCTGTGAGTGACATTGCATGCAGTTGGGTGCCACAAGGTCTTCACCATTGGGCGCTTGTACAACTGTGTATTCATGACTTACAGTAGCATTAGTGCCTTCCCTGTTCAGATAATTCGTATTATCCCTGCCCATGGCTTTTACAAAAATGCTGTATGGAAGGCCACTTTTTACATAATCGCCGGTGGTGAGGTACTCATAACCCCTGGCCGCATCACCTGTGCGTTGGGTTGATGGTGGAATGTATTCGGGAACTTCATCAGTAACCGGCTTTTTATTGCTGCTGATAAAGCTGTATGCAGTAATGATACCCGTAAAAATGACAATGAGAACAATTGATTTACGCACCTGTTGTTTTTTAGGATATAAAATTACGGGTTGTTTGGGGTAAAATGCACTAAATAATACCCCCGGGAAGCATTTAGAAATAATGATTTTGGAAGCAGGGTAATGTTACACTGTAGTCAGCTCCTCATAAGCAGCTTTCAGCGGTCTGTCAATACCATCGCCTTTCCACTCTGTTGCGCCCGGTATTTCAGTTGCTTTTAAAATCTCCTCTTTGGTCTTGCCCGCTTTTATTTGGTCGCCCACAAAGGTCAATAGTTTCTCCAGGTAATTTCTGAACGCAAGTACATCGGCTTTGGAACCCGAAACCTCGTAGCCGGTGACAGCATGGCCAAAAATGTAAATGGTTTTTTTGTTGAAGGTTTGTACCGCTTTATCCAGCACAGCTATCCAGCTTTTGATATTGGCTCCGGAGGTGCGGTCGATAAACGGATGGCGGCGGTTAAAAACCAGATCACCCATGTGTACAACGTTGGCTTTCTTAAACTGCACCAGGCTGTCGCCATTTGTATGGCCAGCACCAAAATAGTGCAGACATATTTCTTCTTTGCCCATTTTTTCGCACCAGGTATCCGTAAAAATCTGGTCGGGGAAAAGTTGCTGGTCTTCAGTTTTCTTTTCTTTGGCCACCCTTTCCTGGTTGGCTTTACTGTTGGCATGGGCTAACACATGTGGCACCATACCTTTAAAAGCGATATTACCTCCGGAATGATCACCGTGGTGGTGTGTATTTATCAGCAGTTTAAAAGGATTGCTGCTTTGCTTTTTCAGTTCTTCAATCAGGTGTTTACTCTGATCAGGAAACTGGGTATCAACAACCACAATGTCTTCTTTGCCTATGAGAAAGCCGATGGTGCCACCTTTTTCAGTAAAAATGCCCACACCTTTGCGCAGCATGGTAATCTTCCACGGATCAATCTGCAGTGCAGCAAGTACTTTGTGCTGTGCAATTGTAAGTGCACCAACGGCAAATACACCTGAGCGGATGAAGGAACGACGGTTCATACTATTCTGTTTTATCACTAATTTTTTATACAATTACACTAATCACACGCATTTATTGGTCACGGATTATTCTGATTATGCGAATTGCACTAATTCTTAATTCTTAGTATTCAATCTTACGCAATTTAGGCAATTTCAACCAGGTTATTGCTACTACTGCCAACGACATCACTCCTCCAGTAATTATAGCTGGTACGGTACCAAACCATTTAGAGGTAACCCCGCTTTCAAATTGGCCCAGTTCATTGGAAGAGTTGATAAAAATAAGGTTGATGGAAGCCACCCGTCCACGCAATTCGTCTGGCGTGTTCAGTTGCAGTATAGTACCCCTTACCACCACACTGATTCCGTCAAAAAAGCCCGCTACAAGCAGTGCAGCAAAAGTGAGCCAATATACTTCTGACAGACCAAAAATGATGATGGCAATACCAAAGCCTGCCACGGCCAGCAGCATCTTAAGTCCCTGCTTTTTACGCATAGGTGTCCACAGCAGCAGCAGGATACTCACTAAGCTGCCTATATCCATGGCCGCATTTAAAAAGCCATAACCGATTGGCCCTGTATGCAGTATTTTTTCTGCTACTTCGGGTATAAAGGCTACGGCACCACCAAATAATACCGCAAAAAGGTCCAGGGAAATTACACCCAGGATTGTTTTATTGTTGTATACAAACCTGAAACCATGCTTCATAGCAACCAGTATTGGTTCACGCTGGATGGTTTGTACCGGAGGCTTGGGTTTAAGTTGCAGTGCAAAAATAATGGCTGCAATAATTAATACCACCGTTACAAAATAAGCACCGCTAATACCTGCAAAAGCAATCAGCAGCCCACCGCAGGCATGCCCGAAAATAGAAGATATCAGCCAGGTGGATGAGTTGATAGAAGTAGCCTTAGGCAAATAAGCCCTTGGTACGATAGCCGCTATCATGCTGTTGGCAGCAGGACCCGCAAAGGAGCGTATGATGCCGGTGCAGAAAACCACGAACAGTATTGCAGCTATCTTTGTTGAGGCAGAAAACTCTGCAGCAGGTAAACTTATCAGTGCCAGTGCCAATGCGCAAAGCAGGTAAGCAGCATATGCCCAGAGCAATATGTTTTTTTTATTGTGCCTGTCAATATAAGGGCCGGCAAAAAGTGCCGCAATCACTGCCGGTACAAATTCCGCAAGACCCGAAATTCCCACCATATACGTGCTGGCAAGATGAAAAACCTGGTAAATAACTACTGTAGTAATCATCCGCAGACCCAGCACAAAAAAAAGACGGGCAAGTATAAAATGCCTGAACTCTTTATTACCGCTATTTTCAGTATTGCTCATTTTATATCGTGTCTGGCAGGGTAATGTAATGCTGCCCGTTTTCGTACTCCTTATCCAATGCCTCAGTAATTATTTTCAGATGCTCATCATTACCTAAAAAATCAGCATTACTCGCATCCACAAATAAAGTTTTAATATTATGCTGCTTTATATACTGTGTGTAAGTTTCCTGTAAAGTAAACAGGTAATCGGCTGATATCTGCTGCTCATACTCCCGGTTGCGTTTGCGGATATTTTCCATCAGTTTGTTTACAGGTGCGTGCAGGTAAATAAGTATCTCTGGCTGTACAATTTGCGGGTTGATAATCTCAAACAGTTTCTGGTAAAGCCTGAACTCCTCATCATTTAGATTTATTTTAGCAAACAGCAGGCACTTTGTAAAAAGATAATCGCTGATGGTTACATGCTGAAACATATCCTTGGTTTGCAACAGGTCCTTCAGTTGTTTGTACCTTTCGGCCATAAAAAAAAGCTCTACCGGAAAAGCATACTGATCAGGGCTTTCGTAAAACTTGGGTAAAAAAGGATTATCAGCAAATTCTTCCAATATGAGCCTTGCATTATAATGCTTGCTTAGCATATGCGAAAGCGTTGTTTTACCAGCACCTATATTGCCCTCTATCGTTATAAAATTATACTTCATATTTACCGTATACTGTTTCTGCGGCTCAAGGCGTTGCTTTTTTATGCCGTTTATCTGTACCAGCCTGCAAAATAAAGGTAAACTACCTGTTGCTGATTAAAACTTTTTCACATCCAGTGTGTCGGTACAGTTAATAAGCAGTTGGTGTACTGTTTTTTTAAGCAGCGGATGCACCAGGCCCGGCGAAAGCTCATTAAGCGGGGTAAGCACAAACCGCCGGTTTTGTATTTCCGGATGTGGAATGATCAGATTACTGTAGTTGCATGTTTCCCTGTTAAAGAAAAGGATATCAATATCAATATTTCTTGGTGCATTTTTGAGGGTTCGGATGCGCCCCATTTTTTTTTCTATCAGCAGTATGATCTTCATAAGAGCGGGTGCATCCAGTTGGGTTTGCACCACCACCACCTGGTTTAAAAAACCGGGTTGGTTGGTATTTCCCCAGGCAGCCGTTTCATAACAGGCCGAACTGCGGATAATATTGCCAATCAGCAAACTGATGTGGCGCCTTGCTTTGTCAAGGTTTTTCGCCCTTTCGCCGGTATTGCCGCCAAGTAATAGATATGTTTTGTTCATTTATTTAAAAAGTCGGTGATCGAACTGAAATGTTTTTGTTTTCACTATTTCAGTTTTTTTAAAGTCAGGATGAAGTGGATTTACAAGATAGTTTGCTTCTTCTTCTACCAATGCCGAAGGAACTTTCAGTATTAATTTTTGTTTTGACCTTACAAACTCATCGCCAATAAACTGTGTATATCCGGCATCCGACTGCCAGTTTTGCTTCAGTTTGCCAATTTGCAGTTCCTGTATTTCAGCATTTGATGGGATGCCTACATACAATAGTGCAAAATCGGTTGATTTATCCTGCAATTGGAGATGTACCAGCATCTCAAGCCAGGCCAATGAAATGCTGCTGGCAAGGTACAGCATTGGCGTGCCAACAGAGTTCCACCGGGAACCGTATAATTTGGCTCCGCTGCCCGAGATGTCATCTTTGAAAGACAGGTTGCAAATACGGTATGTTATCATGGAAATAAGCCGTGTTCTATGCGGCCAAGCTGTAGTAAAATTTTATTAATGCCATCGGCAGTGGTAAGCGAATCGAAGGAGAGCTGCCCCTCGAGGGCTTGCGGTTTTCTTTTTATCCAGGTATAAAAATTTTCAATTTTGCCAAGTACGTCTTTTGCTCTTTTTAATACATTGGCTATCTGAAGAGCTCTTTCGGCATTGATAGGAGCAAAACTGCTGTTGCTTTTAGCATAGCGCTGCAATGTACGCTCACTTACATGGAGCATGGCCGCCCATTCGGCCTGTGTAAATGGGGTTTTTTCAGCAATTTTTTTAAATTCGTTGTAAGAAAAATCTTTTAGTGAAGGCAACGCCCTGGATTGCTTCTGGTAAAAAACCTCCGGATCCTGAAGCAGCATGGGCGGAATCTCAGGCTGCTTTTTGATGATTGTTTTTTTCTTTCTCATCTTCTGTCATTTGTCACCCAAAGATACGTCATTTGTCTGGGTTTAAAAATATTTTTTACCTTTTTTTGGCTACTTTTGCCCACAAATTACAGTTTAATGAAACAATATAGTCAATTCAGGGCAATGATGGCGGTTATTAAAGCCAGCTTGAAGGGGCAGTTGAGAAGCCCGATGTCATTGGTTTTTGGCTTTTTCTTTCCGTTTCTTTTCATACTTATTTTTGGTACTTCCAATAGAAGCATGCCGGCTGTAAAGGTAGCTTTTTCAGAAAGAACCGATACAACATCCTCTTTATACAGGAACATTAAAGGCGTATCGTCAGTAATTATTATAAAAGATACCGGCAAAACACTGCAGGATCTGTTTGTTAAGGGCAGGGTTACTGCCATTATAGATATTTTGCCAGGTGCGCCACCTTACAAAGTAACTATAGCATCCACCACAGCTTCGGCAGACAGAATAGGTTTTTTAAGAAGCATTCTGGACCAGGTTGCAAAAAAAGCAGATGCAGATGCTTTCCCGGGCAGGCCCTCGGTAGTGGCACTTAATTATGCACCGGTACAAACGGGGCGTATTTACAGGGATATTGATTTCGTACTGCCAGGACAATTAGGGTTTTCGTTACTGGCTGCTGGATTATTTGGGGTAGCTTTTTTGTTTTTTAACCTGCGGGAAACATTGGTTTTAAAGCGGATGAATGCCACCCCGCTCAAACGAATCAATATTATACTGGGTGAAACCCTTGCCAGGGTTATATTTCAGATGATTATTACTGCCGTCATCATCCTCATCGGTAAATATCTTTTTGATTTTACATTGGTAAATGGCTGGGTTACTTTTGCCGAGTTGATGATACTTTCCTTTATTGGATTAGTAGTTTTTATGGGCTTCGGTTTTTTCATCAGCGGCTTTGCTAAAAGCATCAATACCATACCGGCAATGACCAATATTCTGGGCTTTCCTCAATTTATGCTGGCTGGTACTTTTTTCCCAACCAATAACCTGCCTCACTGGCTGCAGGCGGTAAGCAAAGTATTACCGCTTACTTACCTTAACGATGCCATGCGCAAAATTGCTTTTGAAGGCGTGCATTTAACAGGCTGCCTGCCCGAATTGGGTATGCTGGCACTTTGGGGAATAATTATTTACACGATTGCTGTAAAATTATTCAAATGGGAGTAATTTTACGCTCTCAACAAACAGATTTATGAAATTAATTAAAGCGGGATTGATTGGTTTACTGGGTCTGGCTATATTGGTTACCCTGATTTCATTACTTATGCCATCAGAAGTACATGGCCGCAGGGGTATTGTTGTAAAAGCAGAAAGTGAAAAAATCCGGAACCAGGTAGCCGTTTTTTACAACTGGAAAAACTGGCATCCTGAATTTAAAGAAAATGCCGGTAAACTTATCTACAGCAATGTGAGTCTTGGCGTAAACCCAACATGCGTTTTAACTGTAAACGGGCGTACAACCAATTACAGCATAGCCCGTAATAATGTTCAATTTGTAACGGTGATACAGCAAAAAAAAGGGCAAAATGATATAGAGAACATCTTCACTTTTTCAAAAGACAGCGCCACAGGCGGAACTTATGTTGACTGGAAATTTATCAGCACCCTTAAATGGTATCCCTGGGAAAAATTTGCGGGTATGTTTACAGAAACCATGACAGCACCTTTATATGAAATGGCTCTGGACAGTCTGAAACAATATGCCGAATCACATTAATACGGCAGGCTGATTTTCCCCATGAGTACTGAAGGAAAACCTTTCAGACCGGTACCGGTGGATGCTGCATCTCCGGCCACACATTCATTGGCCAATACAGCAAATAAAACAGCTTCTTTGGCATCAGGATTAATATCCAGTTCATCAGTAGTGAAAAAATTGAATCCAGGCAGGGCAGTTTTAATATGATGCATCAGCAAAGGGTTGTGCATGCCGCCACCGCTAGCGTACATGTGCACCTTTGCAGTCGTGTCAATACATTTTTGCAGAGCAGCAATAATCATATCAGCACTAAACCTGTTTAGAGTAGCCATGGTATCTGATACAGCAATTTCCATGGTATTTGATATTTTTTTAGCAGCTTCAAGGTAAGCAAGGTTAAACAGCTCCGGCCCGGTTGTTTTGGGGAATGGCTTACTGAAAAAAGCATGATCTTTTAAAGCTGCAAGCAGGGTTTGGTTAACAATCCCTTGTTTCGCCACTGCTGCATCTTCATCAAAATATTTCCCCGGAAACTGCTGCTGCATCAGGGCATCCATCATAGTGTTGCCGGGGCCAACGTCTGTACAAAAAATATTTTCCGGCTTATTGTCGCCCGGGAGGCTGGTAAAATTGGCAATGCCTCCGATATTCAGCAAAACCCTTTCTTCCCCTTTTTTACCAAAAATCAAATGATCTCCATATACAGCAAGGGGCGCACCCTCGCCACCAGCAGCAATATGTTTCTGCCTGAAATCACTGATGGTGATAATGCCTGTGGCCACCGAAAGATGATCGCCATCGCCAATCTGCAAAGTGGCATTGCCAAATTTATTCAGGCCATGCAGACTGATGGGGGCATGGTAAATCGTTTGTCCATGGCTCGCTATCAAATCAATACTTTCTTTATCAATGCCCCACCTGATAATACAATCATTGATGATGGCAGCGTGCCGGAGCGCTATCCAGGGGTTAAGCAAAGTGAGTTTTTCAAGGTCTACTTCCTTTTTTGAAAAAACGGATTTTATGTCAGCTTTAAAATCATCGTCAAACACTACCGTTTCAAAATGCAGCAGTTCGGTTGTGGTATTGATGCCGCTTCCGGTTATCCGGCATAGTGCCACATCTAATCCATCAACAGAAGTGCCGCTCATCAGGCCAATAATCAGCCGTTCAGGCTTCCGGGCAATATCGTATAACTTTTGTATGGATGAATTCATTACTGCTGTAAAAATTTTAAGTTTCGCTTAATCCCTTCAAATTTACTGCGCTTTACCGGCGAACCTGAAAATATTTTTTTAAAACCATCTGCTGTCATTTGTTCCCAGTCGCCGGTGCTAAAATTAAGTATCTCAGGTATTGGGGTAAATGCCGCTTCCATAGTGGGTTTGCTGAACCTGTTCCAGGGGCATACATCCTGGCACACATCGCAGCCAAAAAGCCAGTTGCTGAATTTCCCCTGCATATCAGTTGGTATAAGCATCTCTTTAAGTTCTATGGTAAAATAGCTGATACATTTGCTGCCATTCACCACTTTATCCGGCAGTATAGCACCGGTAGGGCAGGCATCAATACACTTAGTGCAGGTGCCGCAGTAATCTTTTGCAAAAGCATCATCATATTGTAGGCAGAGGTCGGTAATTAATGTGGCGATAAAGAAAAAAGAACCACTTTTTTTGTTGATGAGGTTGCCATTTTTACCAATCCAGCCAAGGCCGGTTTTTTGTGCCCAGCTTCTTTCAAGTACGGGCGCACTGTCAACAAAGCCACGGCCATTTACTTCACCAATATTATCCCGCATCCCCGCCAGCAATTGCTTCAGGCTGCTGCGGATTACATCGTGATAATCGTTACCATAAGCATATTTTGATATTTTTGGTGCTTCAGTATTTTGCTGTTGAGCCGGGTAATAATTTTTCAGTAATGTAATAACTGATTTTGCACCTGGTACCAGTTTCGACGGGTCAATCCGGAGGTCGAAGTTATTTTCCATGTACTGCATGGTACCGTGCATGCCTTTTGAAAGCCATTGTTCAAGCCGGCGGGCATCATCATCCAGTCGTACTGCAGCAGCAATGCCGCAATGGTCAAAGCCAAGGCTGGCAGCCAGCGATTTTATCAACTGTGTATTTTTTTCAACCCCTTGCATTGTTGTGCAAAATACACAATTAACAGATGCCTTTCTGTTTAAGCCGGTTAGTTTTACTATTGTTGTTTATCAAAATTTCGTCAGCATTTTTCTTTAGTCCCTCCTGCAATTCATTAAGCCCTTGCAATATTGGTAATACCTTTTTAGAATTTTACAAACCGTGCCTGTCCCTTTTGTTTTCCTGTGTTAAATGTGGCAGTATAGGAGCCGGAGGGAAGAAGCCCGGTTCCGGAAAGTGGAATAGCATTTGTCCCTTTTTGTACTTTGATGTTGAGGGTTGTAATCAATTTACCATTCATGTCATGTATCTGTACAGTACCCGCAGCATTTTCATCGCTGTTGAAAGAAAGCGTTATGTCTCCTGCTTCTGAAGGATTAGGGTACACAATCGGATTTGATTTGCTTCCCCGGCTTGCCAGGCGTATTACAGAGGAATATTCATAACCACCGTCTTTTCTGATGATTTTAAGCCTGTAAAAAAATACAGGGCTGCTTATATTGCCTAAATTATCATTTACAACATAGTTATTTACCGCTGTACCATTATTTTTTGCCGTTACTGAATTTATTTTCACAAAGTCGGTACCTACAATGCTCCGTTCAACCTCATAAGAGCTTATACCGCTTTCATTTTCGTTAAGCCACTTTAGTTCTGCCGATTGGTTGTTGTATGAGCCGCTGAATAAAACAAGTTTAACCGGAAGTATTACGCCACAGAGGTTGCTGTTCACCGTAATGTCTTTATACCTTTCTACACAGCCGGGCAGCGAAATATAGCAGCGGTAAGTGCCGTTGTTTGCAGCCGTGTATGGCCCGGTAAAAGTTAATGTATTCTGTGTACTCAATGTAGTAGTGAGGTCGGGTAATTTAACCCAGCGATAAATAAAATTTCCTGCATAGGGGGCTATAGTCAAAGTGTAATCGAGGATATTTATACAGGGAGTACTTACCGTTTGCAGGTTGGGCGGGCTGAGGGGTTGCAGGCTGGCCTGTGTCGTAATCTTATTTCCGCATTTGTCAGACGAACGTAGAGTGTATTGAGTATTTGAGGGGTCGCCTGCCAGTGGAAGATTCCAGGTATAACTGTTGCTTGGGTTGTATACAGAAGATAGAGTCCATACTTCTGATGCGCCTGTTCCAACAAGACTTGTTTTAATAATTTCATAAGTAAATGGCGCAGATCCGCTTACATCAATGATTGCTTTACCAGTTGGCAGCGGCACGCCGTTTACCTCGCAGTTGGTAATAGTTTTCAGGTTGATTGCTTGCGACACGCCATCGCCAAGCACCGATACAGTTGCTGAATCTCTGATTATATTGTTCGGACAGTCTGAGTTAGAAGAAGGCACATAAAATTTTACTTTATAATTACCCGGGGTAACGTTA
>JANMDL010000334.1:0-11119 GCA_031376295.1 Chitinophagales bacterium | reverse complement strand
CATCAGCAAGGCTTATATCGCCTTTGGCATTGGCAAATTTCAGTTTAAAATCTTCCAGGTCGGTACGGCCCTTGTGCAAAGCCCCCTTTCTGTCGAATAAAATAAAATTATCATGCTTTGCGCCCAGCGATTCATAAAGGTGTATACATGCCATGGCGGCGGCACCAGCACCGTTTACTACAAACTTTACTTTTTCTATCTTTTTCTTTTGTACTTCCAGTGCATTCAGCAGGGCAGCGGCAGATATAATGGCTGTACCGTGCTGGTCGTCATGCATTACCGGGATTTTGAGCTGCTTTTTAAGTTCCTGCTCAATGTAAAAACATTCCGGCGCCTTTATGTCTTCCAGGTTAATGCCTCCAAATGTTGGTTCCAGCGCTTTTACTATCTGCACAAATTTTACAGGGTCTTTCTCATTTATCTCTATATCAAATACATCAATATCGGCAAATATTTTAAACAGTACGCCCTTGCCTTCCATTACAGGCTTACCTGCTTCAGGCCCAATATCACCCAGGCCCAGCACTGCAGTGCCATTGCTGATAACGCCTACCAGGTTGCCCTTGGCTGTGTATTTGTACACATTTTCCACATCCAGTGCAATTTCCTTGCAGGGTTCGGCCACACCTGGGCTGTAAGCTAATGATAAGTCACGTTGTGTTTTGGCTTCTTTTGTGGGAACTACTTCTATTTTGCCAGGTCTGCCCTTTGCATGATATTCCAGTGCCTGCTGCTTTCTTAAATCTTTTTGCATAAATATTTTTTTAACTGCTTACTTCCGCCGGTAGTGGTGGTAGTACAGTTGTGTGGCAGTGATGCTTTACTTTTACCTGCTGAATAATATGTGCAGTAAAAAGCATCTTCCTGCTAATCGTTGAGGCTGCAAATTACATAAATCAACAGAGTTATGTATCCAATTATTGGGGAGTGGTTTTTTTTGCCTTAAAACTCCAGGTTATCAAAAATTCAGCAACTGTTTCGCCTTCTTTATTTACGCCAACTGATTTTGCGGTAACTGTACGTCCTTCGCCAGTAGCAATGCTTTCTTCAATCATTTGTTTTATCAGTACCCCGTCATTGCAGGTAAATGTTGTGCGGCCGGTTGCTTTTTTTGTGAAACTTCCTTCTACTTTCAGCACCAGCATGCTTACTGGCGGATTGCGCTGGTAAATATGTGCCATTGCAAGTATACCTGTACTCATTTCGGCAGCCATGGCATGGCAGGCAAAATAAGTACTCTTAAATGGGTTCTGGCTAAACCATTTGTAGGGTACAGTTACCACACATTTTTCTTCATCTGCTGCCCTTACCCTTACCCCGCTGAAAAAAGCGGCGGGTAGTTTTGAAAGCAGGAACAGCCTGAATTTTATTGGATGCCTGATAATGCTGAGAAACTTTTGTGCGTTGGCCATTGCTTGTATTAAATATTCCGGATAAAATTATTACTGCATTTTATTATGGCAATGGTGCTTCGCTGTACATTTTAGGATTTAGTGCCCGTGGGCTCCACATTTCAAGGAACTCAATCACTTTGTGCCTGTCGTAGCTTTTTTTGCCATCTTCTAAGTAAGCACTGTTTTGCGTATGTATGCGGTTGCCATTGCCATCTAAAATAATAAATACCGGGAAGCCAAAGCGTTGGGGGTAACCGTATTTATTAAAAATCTTTTTGTTGGTATTTTCATTGCTCCAGTTGAGGTGATACCACACAAAGCTCCTGCTTATAACAGAGTCAATGTATTTGTCTTCCTTACAAAAACGGGCAAACTCAATACACCACTTGCACCAGTTGCCACCGCCCTGCAGCAATACGAATTTATTTTCTGCCTTTGCTTTTTTAATGGCAGCGGCTATGTCTGTTTCTGCATTGGCAGCCGGGTTGTACAGTTTGGCTTCCTGTGCGGCAGCCCTGGTTATAATGAGTGAAAATAAAACGGGCAGAATATATTTCATCTTTGTTTTGAGTTTACTGTTTGTTTATCTCCACCACACAGCCCACCACATTCTTTGTGTCGCCTGCATCTGCTTTAAAGGCAATGGCACCATTGCCGGTATTGCTGAACCGTACATTGCTGATACCCGCTGCACCAATGGCTTCGGTGAGCTTGCCTGCATAAGTTGCCTGTGTACTTTTGTTGATGGCCTGGTTGAGTGCATTGTAATCGAGCTGTTTTTTACTTACCACCACTGCCATCAGATCCTTTGTGCCGATACTATCTGCCATCAGCGATTGCTTGCGGGGAAACAGGCGGTAACCGGTAATACCGAAATAGGGAGAGTGACTGGCATTGTAGGGAAACAGTATATAACTGCTGTTATTGGTTTCCTGGCCAAAAATATACACATAACATTCAATGCCGTTTTTAACTTCTACTTTAAACTTTGTGCCCTTGCGTACAGGCGATACCGTACTAAACACATTACCCACCCCTGCCCGTAAAGGAATATATTGCTTTGTTTCGTTGTTTACCAGGCCAATGTTTACTTCAAAATCTACATTCAATGCAGCGCCCTGTTTTTGCAGCGGGTCAATGCCGTAAGCTTCCCTTACAAACTTTTTAAAGTCGGCATACCGTACCCATCCAATACCATTTTCACCCCACTCGGTACCCCAACTGTTCATTATCTGAAAAGCACCACCTTCCAGTCTGTCGTCGTAGCCGATAAGGCACATGGCATGACCGCCAAAGCCCCTTTGCGCATAATCGCTGCTTGTGGGGTGCCATACTTTCTGCCCCATCATTTCCTGCATAAAACTGCCGCCTACCATCATTCCTATCACCACAGGTGCATCTTTGGATAAATGCTCTTTTACGGCCCTCAGGTTGAGGTTGGTTACGCCATCATCATCGGTAAGCCGGTTAAAGCCATGTATCTTGAATTGTGCTGCTTCACTGTTGAGGTTGCCGCTTGCCTGCCTGCTGCAATTGTTTTCGTCGTATGGGAATTTTGCATATGGCAGGGCGCCATTTTTTTGCATAAACTCCATGGCCCTGATGATGTAAGAGCCCTGGCAACCATCCAGCCCTATATTGTTATACAGGTAGGCCGGGCTGAATGCAACCGCATTGGGGTCGGTACGGGTGCTGGTACTCTGCATAATGGTACGGGCCGCATAGCCGGCACTCCAGGCCACACAACTGCCCTGCTTGCCCTGGTTTTGCCTGTTGGGCGCATAGCGCAGCAGCGAAACACTTTCCGGCAATGGGTTTTTACCGGGTTCGTCAGCCAAGCCCTCATATACACCTGCTTTTTTAAACTCATTGGGGTCCAGCTTGCCACCCGTTTGAAAGGCTGATGCAGCACTGCTCAAAAAATTGCAACTGCTTCCCTTTCTGAAAAAGAAAAAATAGGCTGCCCCGGCTGCAATCAGCAGAAAGATGAGCTTGCCCTTGCCACCACCACGAAAGAGACCCAGCAACAGTGGGAGGAAACTCATTAGCCCGCCGCCACCGCCGGGCAGATTGATGCCACCTCCGCCGCCACGCCCGCCGGAATTATCATTATTATTTTCGTTATAATCATTCTGATTCTCCGGGTCATCTACCATTCTTATTGGCATAATCAAACATTTTGTTTCCGGCCCTGTGTGTATTGGCAGCGCCGGTGGTTATTGAAAGATTAAATATACAGAATGATACCATTACAGAAAAAGGAAAGTTTGGGTGCATTCCAAATTGCAGCCACCTATTCCATTTGTGGTTGGTGAGGATACACGACCACGGCGAGCCGCCCCGGCTGGTGTCCACCAACCAGCGACAATTTTGAATGCACCCGGAAGTTTAGCCGTACAGGGTAATACACGCATAGCTATCTGCATAAATAAAAAGGCCTGCATTGCTGCAGACCTTTCATGTAAAATTTATTGAATAGGTTTATTGCCGCTCTATCAATACTTTCTGCTGTTGCTTTTCGCCATTAGCGGCTTTAATTTCAATAATGTACATACCTGCTGCCAGGTTGCTTACATCCAGTGCTTCTTTATTGAACCCGGTAATACTGCGTGACAGTACTTTTTTGCCATCACTGTTTAGTAATGAAATGTTTCCGCTTCGGTATGCTTCACTGAATTCAATGGTGAGTTTACTGCTGGCAGGGTTGGGGTAGGCCGTAAATTTGAATTTGCCTGTTATTTTTACCAGCACCACATCCGAGTACGTAAAGTTGCCATCATTATCCACCTGCTTCAGGCGGTAATAATTAACTACTGCCGGATCGTTATCAGTAAAGTCGTAGTTGTCACCATTAACGTTTTTGGAATTGAGGCGGCCAATTTCAGCAAAGCCACTGCTGTTGCTCCCGCTTTTTTCAATGATAAAGTATTTGTTGTTGTACTCGTTGCCAGTGGCCCAGTTTAGTACAGCTTTTCTGTTCTGCTCCCTGCCGGTAAAGCTTACCCAGCGTACGGGGATAACTATACAACCAGTTGGAAAAGTATAAGTGGTGGTTACACTCTGGCAATCGGGGTTGGTAATGGTTAATGTTTGCGTAGCACCAGCCAGTGATTGGGGCCAGGTAATGTTAAATGTAAGCTGTGTGGGGCTTACAAATACAAGATTGCTTGTGCTTACCCCAACGCCAGTAGAAGTTACAGCCAGGCGGTTGGTGTAACCGGTGCCGGGATCGAAAAACTCCGAATTACTAACCGAAGTACCGTTTAGTGTAACGGCTGTAGTACGGTTGGTGCCAACTGCGGGGTTGCCACTGGTAGGGTTGCCACAGGTAATGGTGCCGGGCGAAGTGGGCGTTGCCGGTGGCGGCGCTTTTAACTGTACGGCCCTTACGCCCCAACTGTTGGCAGCGTTGCAATATTGTACAAAGCTCCACATGGTCATATCATCCAGCGGGTCCACCACGGTTTGGGTATAATCACCCCAGCGGAAAGGACTTGCATCAAAAGCAGGGGCATAAGTGGTAGAGGCTGCGGTAGCCAGCGTAAATGGTTGTAAAGTGCCGGCGGCATCAGTGCGGTAGCGGCCAGCAACACCACAATCAATAAAATTAACAGCAGATGCAGTAGTAAAACCAATTACTGAATGCCCCTGGCCGCTCATGGCAATAGAAGGAAAGGTAAAACCTCTTGCATTAGTGGCCGCTGCATCAAACAGAGTACCCGATTGGGTTATTGTGGGAGTGGCACTTAAATTACCTAGCTGGTACCACCTGGCGCCGTTGCGCCTGCCCGCACCTGATGTCGCTCCCACTCCTGCTGAGGTTACCGCAATGGCATGTGCCGTCCACAGGGTGCTTACGCCGGTAATTTTGTTTTTGCGTATCATGGCTGCAAATACCCTGTCGTCATTTACATCTAATATATTACCGGCCAGGCTGTTCACCTGGCTAAGTGGGCTGCTGGTGGCGGGTGCAGCAATGGGAATCAGTGCTGAAGCAGTTGGCGTAGTACCCGGATTGGAAATGCGGTGAAAGTCCAATTGACTAAAAACAGCACTATTTACACCAATTACATAACCTTGTGTAGCGGTAGGGTCATCATTATCAACACCCTGAGGTGTATAAATACCCGTTGAAGCTCCACCAATTTGATGGAAAGCTGTGGTCACTATCGGTCCTGCACCCAGCACTGAACTTTTGCGTACTACAAATACAGAGGCACCTGTGTAAGCCGTGCCTGCTGCATTAAACATACGACCACCAATGTACAGTGCATTGGCATCAACACCCAATGTAGGATAATCAAAAAAACCAGCGGCATATGGAGCAGGTGGCACCGGGGTTAAAGCATCGTAAATGAATGAGAAAAAAGTAAAATTGGCAGTTGAAGTAACTGTTGGTCCGCTGCTCACAGCTATTACACACCTGTTAGAACTGGCAAGAAGATCAATGGCCACAATGAACCAGCGGCTGGTAAGCCTGTCGAACCGTACATGCGGATCGCTTACACCTGCTGCCGTAACTGAGCTGAAAAACACATCCAGGTCGGCATTTAAAGCCGGACCGGCCAATGGTGTATTAGATGTACCGGTAGTGGTAGTTTGTGCCGTTGCGCAAACTGTATTGCGGGCATAAAATTTTATCCTTCCATTGGCAGCTACACATACCTGTGTAGTGCCTACATCGCCCATATTATCTGGTGGTACTGAGCCTGACTCGCCTAACGTGGACCCCAGAAAATTGGAGTGAATAGCTTGTGTGGCACTTATGCTGTTGGGAGTATTGGGGTTGGCCGGCGGCCAGCTTGCCACAGCCGGTGCTCCCGGGTTACTGGCCGGGTGGCGCATTCCCCCGCCTTCTACTTTTAAGTGTATCGGCCTCAGGGTAAGGTCAGCAATATTTGATTTTGCCTGTAAATCGGCAACGCTTACCGTAACGCCCATGGCACCAGCATGGGGTACGCCCACTATTTCACCCTGCTGGGTGTACCCGGTTGTTGCAGCCAGTAACAGGCAGATAAAAGCTGCGAATCTCGATGTCAGGAGTAAAAAAAAATTCATTTTCAATGATAATTTGGTTTATGTTGGAAATACAGGTACCAAATTACACATTTTTTCTATGTTCCGGGTAAATGGCCCATAACGGGTGTATTATGAATGAAGAATTGACTAATTTAGTAATAATTAGCAATATATAACGGGTTAAACCGTTAATTGCCGATTGGCACAATCCATTTCAAGACTAACGGAAAAAAAGAATGTTAAATCTGCATATTTCAGGGCTGTTCAATACCGGGGTAATTGGTGCACAAAATGAGGCTGAAGCAAACCGCATAAAACTCACCAATAAAATTGCCCTGGTTCCGCTACTTTTACTGATTTTTTCAACCGTATACTGCATTTTTGAATGGTATCCCCGTATTGTGTTCATCAATACAGTTGCCATTGCCGGAACCGCTGCAACCTTGTACTTAAATTTCAGGCAAAAGTATACTGTTGCCAAATCTGTACTCATCTGTACAGATGCATTCACCATACTGGTGTATTACAAGCTGATGATGGATGAGCCAAGTATGTTCTTCTACTATTTTGTTGTTATTCTCCAGTTTATTGTTTTTTATAACCCCGAAAAAGAAAAAAAATTACTGGGCAGCACCATTGCATTTGTGCTGCTGTGCATTTTACTCACTATCTGGTTGCCAAATAAATACTTTCAGCCATTTCCCTTATCTGCAGCATTGCATCATTTTATTTTTGTGTTTAATGCCTGCGCCTGCATTTTACTTTGTTCCTTTTTTGTTATCAGTATTTTCAGGGTAAATATTTTAAATGAAAAATTATTGCTGGAGGCAAAGCGGGTGGCGGAGCATGCTGCAAAAGCAAAAACCACTTTCCTGAGCAATATGAGCCATGAACTGCGTACCCCCCTTAACGGTATCATCGGTACTTCACATATTTTAAAAAACGAAGCGTATTTACCCTCCCAGGAATATCATTTAACAGTACTCGCCAATCTTTCCGAACACATGCTCGGGCTGGTGAATAATATTTTAGACTTTAGTAAAATTGATGCAGGAAAATTAGAACTTAACAGCTACCGGTTTAATGTAAAAGAATTTACACATAAGCTGGATATTACATTCAGACAGTTGTTTGAAGACAAAGGAATAAGTTACATAATAGATGCCGATGAAAGGCTTGCCGGCCTTGATGTTTTTGCAGATGAACTGAGGCTGCAGCAGGTGATGAATAATTTAATTGCCAATGCCCTTAAATTTACAGACAATGACGGCCTGGTTACTGTTTCGGCTGCCATTATTAAGACGGAGGAAAACAGTGTGAAAATACTTTTCTCTGTTTCTGACAATGGTATTGGCGTTGCCAGCCATCACCTGGGTAAAATATTTGACAGTTTCAGCCAGGGCGACTCGGCCACAACTCGCAGATACGGGGGTAGCGGCCTCGGCTTAACAATCTGCAGAAATTTAATAACCCTGTTTGGCGGAACTTTGCGTGTAAACAGTGAAAAGGGGAAAGGGAGCCATTTTTATTTTGATGCAACACTTCCATTGTATAAATCTCAGGAGACTGAAGAGCGGTATGAGGAAGTACTTACGGTTGAAAATTTAAAAAGCTTTAAAGTGCTGGTGGCAGAGGATAATAAAGTGAATATGATGGTGGCCAAAAAAGTGATGCAGCGCTGGGGCATACAGGTTACGGAAGCAGAAAACGGATTAATTGCCTGTGAGAAATGTACAGAGCAGGATTTTGACCTGGTACTTATTGATCTTGAAATGCCTGTGATGGATGGAAGGACTGCAGTTAGTAAAATAAATATGCTGGGTAAAGGAATACCAACCATTGCTTTTACTGCCGGTGTGTATGAAAATATGAAGGATGATTTACTGGCAGCCGGGTTTACTGATTACCTGCTAAAGCCTTTTATGCCCGATGATTTGTACAGGAAGATTGTTTCAGTTAAAAAAAATATTTCCAGTAGCGGGAAGGCAGACTGAATTTTTTCAACGGCATTGTATGTTTTTAAAATACCGGTAAACATGCTGTAAGTTGGATTTACTGAGTTGATTGAAAATGTCGGTTAAAGGAATTGAAAGTATAGCACAGCCGGGGATATATGCTTTTTTAATCTATGTACAGGCTCCTCCTTTTCTTCAATTCTTTAATTTTTATACCCTAAATTTGCGGCTCTTTAAAAGTACTTTTATGAAGCTGAGGTATTTGTTGCTCTTTACCCTTATTATGTTTTTTGCTGATAAGACGTTTTCTCAAATTATTTTAACCGAAAGTTTTGATGGAGCCACTTTTGTACCGGCAGGATGGTATAAGGCAAAGATATACCCCGCCAGCTTCCCGGCAAGCGGCCAGTGGGAACGTGTTACTTCTGGCACAAGTCCGGTTTTAAGTCCGCACAGCGGCGCAGCTATGGCCAGGTTCGACAGCCCTACCGCAGGTTATGGCACTATATCTGAGCTGGGTACTTCCGTGCTAAATTTTTCAGCGGGTGGCCCTTACCGTGTACGTTTTTGGGTTTATCGGGGAGATAATGCACAGTTTCAGAATGACCAGCTCGACATCTATATTAATACGCAGCAAAATATTACGGGGGGCAACAAGCTCGGCACCATTTTTATTTCGAGAATAAAAACCCCCACCGAAGCGGCCAATGGCTGGTATGAATATATGTTTGATTTGCCTGCTTCCTTTAACACTGCTACTAATTATATCATTTTCAGGGCAACTGGTTACAGCTCCAATGTGGTGTACCTGGATGATGTGTTGGTGGAAGCCTATGCCTGTAACAAGCCGGTAAATGCTTCAGTAACAAATGTGCTTACCACTACAGCAACGGTTAGCTGGGATGCCCCTTCTGCGGGTACTCCATCTGGTTATGATTGGGAACTAAGAACAAACGGATCCGCAGGAACAGGAGCAGCCGGGCTGGCTGCAAGTGGTACAACTACTGCCGGGCAAACAACAGCTTTAGTAACAGGCTTGGCACCGGGTGCACCATACAGCTTTTATGTACGCAGCAATTGTGGTGTTGAGCAAAGTACCTGGACAAATCCTGTTGTGTTTAATACACAATGCGATCCTAAATCAATTCCATATACAGAAAACTTTGATGGTATTACAACCGGTATACCCGCCTGTACTATAACAGAAAATATTGATGGTGGTAATACCTGGACTTCATCTCTGCCAATTTATGGCAGCAGTTACAGCAGGTCTGCTCCCAATGCCCTGCATTGCCAGGCTGCTGGTATTGGCTCATCCGGCCCCCAAAATGATTGGTTTTACACGGCGGCACTGAACCTGGAAGCCGGCAAATGCTACCAGTTAAATTTTGCTTACCGCACTTCTTACTATGCCTATGTACAATCACTGAAAGTGAAGCTGGGTACTGCCCAAAACGCTACTGGCATGACGGGTACAGAATTATTCAACAGTGCTGCTATTTCAAATGACAGTTACGCTGTATCTGGATCCAATTTTTCCGTTGCAGCAACGGGTACTTATTATATTGGGTTTAACTATTATTTTGCACCATTGGGCAATGGGCCTCTTTTTATTGATGATATCAGCGTAACGGAATCTGTGGGGTCACCAACAAGTATTACTGCCAATCCTGTTGGCTCCACAACAGCCCAATTAAACTGGGCTGTGCCAACCTGCGGTACTGCCACCAGCTATGAGTGGGAGTTGCGCACATCGGGTGCTGCCGGCTCGGGTGCAAGCGGCCTGGCCATTACTGGCAACGGTACCGGTTTAAGCAATACTTTTACAGGGCTTGCGGAGAATAGAGTCTATACTTTTTACATCCGTTCCAAAACCGGTATTGCCAACAGCCCATGGAGTGCAGGCGTTCCTTTTCAAACGGTATGCAATATCAGGCCACTGCCTTATACACAAAATTTTGATGGGGTGGTTGCACCGGCTTTGCCCCCTTGTTTTATCCGCCAGGATCTGAATACGGTGTACAACTATTCCTACAATACCTGGATAACTGAATATTACGACAGGCCCAATACATACCCTAACTGTTTGCGCATTGGCACCAACAACAGTACTTATGCAGGCAATAACTGGCTGTTTACACCACCGTTTAATTTTACCGCAGGCAAATCTTACCGGCTTCATTTTTATTACCATAATTCCATTTACGTCAGGCCGGAAAAACTTGAGGTAAAGTATGGTATGGGTGCCAATGCAGCAGCCATGACAAGTGCTGCTATTTTCAGCAATACAGATATCCGCAATGCACTGTATAAGAAAGCCGTTATTGATTTTGTACCTGCACAAAGCGGGGATTACAATATTGGTTTCCGCTTCTTTAGTGAGGCGTTAGGCAACTTCTTTTATCTTGATGATATTAAAGTGGAAGAAACGCCGGTTTGCGATGTGGTAAGGGATATCAATTCAAAAAAAATCACCGCATCTGCTGCCACCATCAACTGGCTTGCTCCGCAGGCTGGTACACCCAACGGCTATCAGTGGGAGTTGCGCACAAGCGGCGCCCCGGCCAGTGGTGCTGCAGGTCTTACAGCTTCAGGTAGTTTACCTGCGGGTGCGCTGTCAGTACCGCTTAGTAATTTAACGGGCGGCACGGCTTATACATTTTATATCAGCAGCAACTGCGGTACACAAAACAGCGAATGGGCAGATTATGCATTTACAGCTGCCTGCAACCCGGTATATGTTCCGTATTC
>JANMDL010000317.1:0-4217 GCA_031376295.1 Chitinophagales bacterium | reverse complement strand
GTATCCCGATACCAGTTGGACAAGCAGGGTAGAAAAAACAAACGAAGAGTGGAAGAAGCTGCTCACCCCCGACCAATATCATATTACCAGGGAACAGGGAACTGAGCGGCCTTATTCAAGTGAATATTACGAAAACCATGAAACGGGTATTTATTACTGTGTTTCGTGTAAAAATCCCCTGTTCAGTTCTGCCACAAAGTTTAATTCGGGTACGGGGTGGCCAAGTTATTATGCCCCCTACTCTTCCAAAAGCCTTAAAGTGGCTATGGATAATACAGCAGGGATGACGAGGGACGAAATCAGTTGCCAGCGATGCGATGCACATTTGGGTCATGTATTTAATGATGGACCAAAACCTACCGGGTTGCGCTATTGCATGGATGGTGTGGCACTTGTTTTTCAAAAAGAAGACCCTAAGGCAAAGTTGAGCAAAGCAGTTTTTGCTGCCGGTTGTTTTTGGTGCGAAGAAGCGGTGTTTGAAAGTGTGAAGGGCGTAAAGGAAGCTATCTCCGGTTATGCAGGCGGCAATAAAAACAATCCTACATATGAAGAAGTGGGTAGCGGCAGAACAGGGCATGCTGAAGCAGTGGAGGTAATTTATGATGCCGCAGTGATAAGTTATGCCGACCTGGTAAAAGTTTACTTTGCCTCGCAGGATCCTACGCAGGTAAATGGCCAGGGGCCGGATAATGGTTCAGCTTACCGGTCTATTATTTTTTACAACAATGAGGAAGAGAAAAAAATTGCGACAGACTTTATAGCCGCATTAACAGCATCAGGCAAATACGACAAGCCAATTGCGGCTGAAGTAGTGCCTTATACCAAGTTCTGGAAGGCGGAAGATTACCACCAGGATTATGTGGTGCAGCACCCCGAAAATCCTTATGTGCAAAATGAATCTATTCCCCGCCTGCGCCGCACACAAAAGCAGGTGATGGAGTTAATAAGGCCGGATAAAGTAATTCAATAAGTTTTACAGATACTATTAAAAAGGGTTTCAGTTTACTGCTGAAACCTTTTGTGTATATGGGTTTCACTGTCAGATAGTATTTCTCAAGCTATTTTTAAAATCTGTTTAATAAAGCAGCAATTTAGCAACCGCCAGGGTCTTACTAAAAAAATGCTATGAGATTTAGATATTCTGCCACCGTTGTATTACTCTTCATTTCATTGCTTACAATGAACTTTCAATGCAGGGATGATTTTGCAATAAAGCCATTTGAACATAGGTTTGAAGCTACAGTGGATATCAGCCCCCTGAAGAAAACCTACACGCTTAATGATACTATATGGATAGAAACAGATGTGCCTGGTAAATTCTTATTTGACTTAAACAGCAACCAAAACATAAACGCCGATACAGGAAAGATTGATTTTTATGCCAACTTTAATGAATTCGGGACTTATATACAAAATCCTCCAAATGGTTTCTGCACTGTTATCACACAAGCCGGGGTTACTGCTGACAGGCAGTTTTCGCAATGGGGTACAGGTATTTATGTTAAAAACTTTGGATGCGGGCAACCGGATTATAAAATAAAAAAAGGCATTAAGCCCATTGTGAAAGGCAGTTTCTGGTTAATACTGGGCAAAGACAGGCCAATGGGTACTTGTACAAATAAAGTGATTCCTTATAACGCTTCCATTTCTTACAAGTATAAAAATGTTGATCTTGGGCTGGATGTGTTTAATGCACTCTCAACAAATGACAAAGGCGGAAATGATGGAATTGTGTATTACACAAATCAAATAAGAAACAGGGAGATATTTGTTTTTAATGTTCAGTAAAACACTTGTTAGCGATAATTTTACAGACCACAATCAATGAGTACAGATAATAAAGAAATTTGGATAGAAAAGGGTTACGAAATTTTTGCTCTTAAAGGACAAGATGGACTGAAAATTGAACCACTTGCAAAGATTGTCGGTAAAAGTAAATCTTCATTCTATCATCATTTTGCAGATCTGGAATTGTTCATTGATCTTTTATTAAAATATCACATTACGCAGTCATTCATTATTGCTGACAAAGAGCAACAATCTTCCAACATTGAACCTGATTTAATCAATACTCTTTTAGAACATCGGACAGACCTGCTTTTTAATAGACAATTAAGAATAAATCAAAATATTAAATCATATTCAGACGCCTTAATTCAATCTAATAAGATTGTTGGAGATGCTTTTGTAAATGCCTGGGTTAGAGATTTAAGTTTACCGCTATCTAAAAAACAGATAGAAGGAATTTTTACATTGGCACTTGAAAACTTTTTTTTGCAAATCAACGATGGAAACCTCAATTTCAAATGGTTATCAGAATACTTTACTAATCTAAAAAGAATAACAAACAACTTCATTTAGTGTCCATTGTACGGTAGCGACTAAAAAACAACAGACATTCAAATTACTTTTGTGCTTAATTCAAAAAGGAATAAAATCATGACACAGAAGTTTCACAAATTTTGGCTTAAAATTACAGCAATCGTAGTGGCTATTGCTGCCCCTATTTTTTTCTTGGGCACAATGACCTCAACATCAGAGCCAGCAAGACTAACTCTTGACTTGTTAAGTTGGCCAATAGACGACTCAATAACTTATGTTTCATCTGATACAAGATTTTTATCTGCATTGACAGGTGGTTTTTTACTTGGTTGGGGAGTAATGATTTGGTGTTTATCAATTTGGGTTTACGACAAAGCACCAGAAGCTGTTCGTAAAACAGTTCTTGCTGGTCTTCTATCATGGTTTGTTTTGGATAGTTCAGGTTCAATTGCATCAGGAAATACACCAAATGCTTTGATCAATATAATAGTTTTAGTAACAGCGGCAGGGCCATTGTGGCGACCAGCAAAGAATTAACGAGTAACTGCAAACGAAAAAGATTACCGCTGCAGAAACTGTGTAAAAAACCAAATAGATTTTACTTTTTTTATTGGTCTGTTTTCAATACATCTTCGGTATTAAAAGCAGGGGGCTGCTGAATTACAACCTGAGATTAAATACAATACCTCTACTGGCATTTGCCATGTTGCGGAGCAACTACCTGCTTTTTCTCCAACTCGAAAACAGCAACCGCAAATAAAAACCCGGCCTGCGCAGCAAACTGCCCCGTTTATCAAGGCTGCCAAGTGCATCAGTCAACTCCTGCCTGATATGGGAAACTGAGTTGGCCTTTCGAATGATCAGGTTACCCAGCCAGGGCCTTTTTACAATTTTCAGCAGCAGTTTGCTGATGCTGAATTCACGCCACATTTTTTCATAGATGATTGTATCGTAAGCTTTGTTGAAAGCCGCTGAAAAATCATTGGCAGCAACGCATTGTTGTATATGTGCCGCAGCCAACCGTCCTGACCGAACTGCATTACCAATACCTTCGCCGGAAAAAGGATCAATCAGCGAGGCGGCATCGCCCACCAGCAAAAAATGATTGCCGGATAGGGAACGCTTTTTTCCGCCCAGTGGCAATCCATAGCCTTTTACTGTTTCCAGCGGCTTTGCATTGCTGAAGCGCTCTTTGAGATGAGGATCTGTGGTGATAAGGGTTTGCATCAGTTGCCGGAGATTGAGTTGTTTTTTGGCGATGATAGCACTATTAATACCGATACCCACATTGGCTCTTCCATCGGGCATTGGAAACAACCAGAAATAACCCGGAAGCGTTTCCTTAAAAAAATGCAGTTCAATCATATTGTCGGCATTAAAGCCCGTTACACCTTCGTAATACTGCCTCAGGCCTGCGCTGTTGTGCTGCATATCTACCTTTTGCCCTGCCAATTTTTTTGCCACAATGGAATGTGCCCCGTCAGCACCAATCACCATTTTTGCCTGTAATTGTATGGTGCCAGCCGTAATGATAACGCCTTGAGCAGACTGTACAATATTATCCACGGTGCAGTTTTCAAAACACTGAATGCCTGCCTGTGCTTTTGCATACTGGTATAAAAAATCATCAAAGTCATACCGCTTCATCACATAGCCGCAACTTTTTACTTTATTGTGGTATAGTGGTATGGTAAAGGAATCGCCAGCAGCGGAAAATACTTTTATACCGTAAGTAGCAGTTTTAGCAGGTAGTTTTGCAAATTCGTCAGCCAATGTGCCACCCATCAGCGCCAGTTGATTCACCACATCAATATTCAGTGCATCGCCGCAGGTTTTATCACGGGGGAAGCTGGCTTTGTCAATTAATGCTACCCGCAGGCCCGATTCGGCAAGGC
>JANMDL010000315.1:0-8658 GCA_031376295.1 Chitinophagales bacterium | reverse complement strand
GTATGTTGGCAACAAGTTAAAGTGGCTGTCTCAAAAGGGCAGTCACTTTTTTATGCCCCCTCAATCAACCCAACCGCATTGCCCCACAAATCATTTACTACCGCAACCTTAATGTCACCGCCCACTTCTTTTACACCATCTGCAACTACCGCACCGGCAGCAACTAATTTGTCCACACAGCTTTCAATATTATCTACGGCCCAATACACAAAACTGTGGTTGCCATTTTGTACACCTGTCATGTCGGGGTCGAGACCCAGTTCACAGCCATTGATATCAAAACCCACATAAAAGGGTTCATCAAAATAAGGTTGTATTCCGGTGATATTGATGTACCACTCCTTTGCCTTTTCCAGGTCGGTTACATGATACACTACGGTTCTTAATTTTTTAAACATCTTTTTTCACGAATTATTATAATTACACTAATTACACGGATTCTTTTTTACTAATTATTCTGATTATACGAATTACACGGATTTCTTTTTCACGGATTAGTTCTGATTGCACTGATTACACGAATTTCTTTATTTTCAGTTTATAAATGCACAAGGTTCAAAGCTCGGTTCAGGGTTGGCTCATTCGTCATTCAACATTCGTGGTTGTATTTTTCATTTGCCCATTTTCATATTTTCACATTTTCATATTATCACATCATCACATTAGCATATCAGCACATTAGCATATCAGCACATCATTCAAGATCCCTGCTCTTACTGTATCTCCGCCATTTTTCTATCACCCCTGTAATATCAGCCGGCATATCGCTTACAAACAACATTTCCTCACGGGTGCGTGGGTGTGTAAAGCCAAGCTCCTTTGCATGCAGCGCCTGCCTGGGGCAGAGGGCAAAACAATTGTCAACAAACTGGCGGTACTTGGTAAATACGGTTCCTTTTACAATCCTGTCGCCGCCATAAAAATCATCATTAAACAACGGATGACCCTTGTACTGCATGTGTACCCTTATCTGGTGAGTACGGCCCGTTTCCAGCCTGCACTCAACAAGGGTTACGTAATTAAAGCGCTCCAGTACTTTATAATGAGTAATTGCATCCTTACCATATTCGCCATCAGGGTAGGTGGTAAACAATTTTCTAAAACGTTTGTGCCTGCCCACATGGCCGGTAATGGTGCCCTCTTCTTCCTCAAAATCACCCCATACCAGGGCAATGTACCGGCGGTGTACTGTATGTTTAAAAAACTGTTTGGCAAGGTCGTTCATAGCCTTCAGGTTTTTGGCCAGTACCAGCAGGCCGCTGGTATTCTTATCAATGCGGTGTACCATACCCGAGCGGCTCATATTTTCATCCTCAATATCAGGATTTTGCTGCAGCAGGTGCCAGGCCACAGCATTTACCAAAGTGCCATTGGGGTTGCCGCTTCCAGGGTGTACCACCATGCCCGCAGGTTTGTTTACAATCAAAATGTCTTCATCCTCATACACTATATTCAGCGGTATGTTTTCCGGTACAATATCAGATGATTCAGGGTTACGGTTATCGTACACCACCACCTTATCACCGGGCTTTATTCTGTAATTTGCTTTTACCGCTTTGTCATTTACCAGTACCATATCCGTTTCAATGGCCTGCTGTATTTTGTTACGGGTGGCGCCCTCAATGCGGTTCATAATAAACTTGTCAAGGCGCATAGGTTCCTGCCCCTTGTCAATAATAATTACAAGCTTTTCGTACAATTCCTCGGGTTCCTGCAGTTCTTCCTCTTCCTGCTCGTTCAGATGGTGCATAAATGATACTATAAATTTACATTTTAAAAATAACACATAAATTTGGATAAGCTGATAGTTAAATTTACAGATTACGGTAAAATTGAATATAAAACCGCCTGGGATCAGCAGGAAAGCCTGTTGCTGGCAAATGTAAAGGCAAAAGCAGCAAAGGAGTTCACACAGCATCACCTGCTTTTTTGTGAGCATCCCGCCGTATATACATTGGGCAAAAGCGGAAGCGAAAGCAATGTACTCATCAGCGATGCCGAAATGGTGGAGCAGCAGATACAGTTTTTCCGCACTAACAGGGGTGGCGACATCACTTTTCACGGTCCGCAGCAGATTGTGGGATACCCCATACTGGATCTTGAACTGTTTTATACCGATATTGGCCGCTATTTAAGGGAATTGGAAGAGGTAATAATTGGTACATTGGCAGCTTTTGATATAACTGGTGAACGCAGTAAAGGGGAAACAGGTGTGTGGATAGAGCCAGGTATTACAGGTAGAGAAAGAAAAATATGTGCTATGGGCGTACGTTGCAGCCGCTGGATTACTATGCATGGTTTTGCATTAAATGTAAATACCGACCTGAGCTATTTCAACAACATCATCCCCTGCGGAATACAGAATAAGCAGGTAACTTCTATGGAAAAAGAATTGGGCAACAGCCTGGATTATGAAGCGGTAAAGCAGCAGCTGATAGCGAATTTTGAAAGAGTTTTTAATTGTGAGATGGTTAGTTGAGATTTGAAAAGTTCAAAGTTTGAGGGTTTTCAATATTCATTATTCTCACTTTTGGTTGTAGGTTGATTTAGTTACGGGTTAGCGGGTTTGTACAATCTTCATTCCAACTTCAGCAGTCTTAAGTTACAAAGTTCAAAAATGGGTTAAGCGTTCAACCCTGCCATTCTTAATTCCTAATTCTTCATTCTTAATTCTTAATTCTGTATTCCTACTTCCCCTTCTTCCCCTGTTCACCCTGCAAAGCAGCTTTACCATCCTTAGGTACAAAAAACTTATGCTTTTCAATAAGGGT
Source organism: Chitinophagales bacterium (assembly GCA_031376295.1). Lineage (GTDB taxonomy): Bacteria > Bacteroidota > Bacteroidia > Chitinophagales > Chitinophagaceae > Ferruginibacter. The sequence goes on along the minus strand of JANMDL010000315.1, from coordinate 5,887 downwards.
ACCATTTTCGTACAGTTCAAAAAAGAACCAGCCTGCGTGCATAAAGTTAACCTTTTCCAATACCAGGTAAGGCTCGGGTATTTTTGTTACTTCAAAAACAAAATTGTCATCCTCATCAAAAAATTTCACGAGATATTTTTTTTGTAAGGCTTCTGGCAGGTTCAATACCACATTATTGTCTTTGCCGGTATATATCCTTTTACTGGGAACGTAACCTGTTGGTTTAGGAGAGTCAGTTATCGCAAATGTATCCTTTTGAACACCAATGATTCTGCTGGTATCTTTTACCGGCCTGTAAGAGCGGGTGTACACATAGCTTCCACCTTCAAAAGATACAAGAATGCGGTAATACATTTTGTTATAAGGCGGTTTTGCATCATTGAAGCCGTTTTCCCTGTTTTGCGGGTTTAGCACAGTGCCGATGGTAGTGTAATTTTTAAGGCTGTCGAAGGAGCGTTGTATAATAATATTACTGATAGTAGCAGGGTAAGCGTTTTTCCAACTGATAATGATTCTGCCACTGAGGTTTTTCACCTGTATATTGGGCAGAGTATCTTGTGCCATTGTATTGGCAGATACGGCAATGGACAGATAAATGCAGACAATTAAAAACTTACGCATAATGCCTTAACGCAGGATATGTGATTCCTATTTTGAGCCGCAAAGATAAAGGGTTGTTAAATGTTTCAAAAAGTTAAAGTTTCCACAGGCAGGGATAAGTTACCCTGCAAACCTCCTGTATGCAGGCAAAGTACATTACTGCCCGGTGAAAAAAAGCCCTTTCTGGCCATATCATATACACCATACAGCATTTTGGCGGTGTACACAAAATCAGTCGGTATCTGCTGCTCCTGCCACACCTTATTCATAAAACTGAATACCGCAGCGTCTTTTTTGGCATAGCCTGCAAAGCAGTAATCATACACCGGTAAAAAAGTGGGCTTATTATAACTGCCCTCCAGCAGGTATTCCAGCCGGTCGTCAATGTCAGTCATCCCCTTCAGGGAGCAAAATCCCATCACCAACTGGTTTTCCCCGGCAGCACTAATCAATCCGGCAACAGTAGTGGCAGTACCAAGGGCACAGGCAATATGTGAATAACTGCCCTGGGGTATATGGTTCATAATCATAGCAGCGCCTTTTGCCCCTAATGGATGGTAACCACCTTCGGGTACCAGCAGGTGAGGGCCGTACCTGTCTTTTAGCTTTTGCTGAAAAGCAGTTGTTTCTTTTTGAGTGTATGCTGCCCGGCCGGCATATTGCAATTGCATACCCAATTCCTGGCATTGCTTCAGAGTATGGGAAAGCGTATCTGGCACTTCGCTTCTTACTATACCTGTACACTTCAATCCCATTTCCCGGCAGGCAAATGCGGTAGCCACAAGGTGATTAGACCATCCGCCGCCAAAAGTAATGATATGCTTGTGGTTGCTTTGCTGTGCCTCCTGCAAAAAATAATACAGCTTAAACAGCTTGTTGCCGGATACAACAGGGTGTACCTTATCCAGTCTGAGTATATCAACCGAAATGCCCTTTTGTACAAAAAGGTCGTCCGTCACCCTGTCAGTAGTAATTTTTTTTGTAAATTGATACAATCGTGTTTTGCTTTTATGTTTGTCTTATTTTCGCACCGCAGCTAAAGTACTGCTAAAAATAATCAGAAACAGAAAATTAAGGTAATGAAACCAACACTTTTAATATTAGCAGCAGGCATGGCCAGCAGGTACGGCAGTATGAAGCAAACCGAAGGATTTGGCCCCGGCGGCGAAACCATTATGGAATATTCCATTTATGATGCTATCCGTGCCGGTTTTGGTAAAGTGGTATTCATCATCCGCAAAGATTTTGCAGAAAATTTCAAGGCTAACTTTGGAGATAAATTAAAAGATAAAATTGAGGTAAGCTATGTATATCAGGAAGGTGACATGTTTACCGAAGGGCTTGATGTACCCGCTGAGCGTACAAAACCCTGGGGCACGGGCCATGCCGTACTGTGTGCAAAAGATGCAGTAAAAGAGCCATTTGCCGTAATAAATGCAGATGATTTTTATGGAAGAGATGCATTTGCAAAAGCGGCTGCATTTTTAATAAACGATAGCACTGCTGGTAAATACGCCATTATCGGGTACGAATTGGCCAAAACACTCAGCGAACATGGTACGGTAAGCCGGGGCGTATGCCAGGTGGATGCAGCTGGCAACCTTACACAGATAAATGAGCGCACTAAAATATACCGGGAAGGCGAAACCATTGTGTATATGGAAGGAGAGGTGAAACATACAGTTCCGTTTAATTCAAGTGTTTCCATGAATTTCTGGTGTTTTCATCCGGCTGTTTTTGCAGCCACTGAGCCGCTTTTCAGGCAGTTTGCCAATGATAACCTCGCCAATGTAAAGTCCGAATTTTTTATACCCCTGGTAGCAGAAGATTTTATTGCAAACAAAGGGGGCACCATTAAAGTAATACCTACCAGCGCACAATGGTTTGGCATTACATACAAAGAAGATGCACCCGGTGTAAAAGCTTCAGTGGATGCCCTGGTGGCTTCGGGTGAATATCCGGCACTGCTGTGGGGATAGGGGCAGGAGTGAGTTGCATGAAAAATTGTCATAGTAATAAAAAAGCGGCAGTTTAAAAACCACCGCTTAAAATAATTTTCGTACTATAAATTAATTACCTACCACCATAAAAATGTAATCTTCCAGTTTTTTTATCTGCTTTACCCTGTCAAGGCCTTTTAATCCATTGCCTGCAGGTGTTTTAACACTCTGGTATTGTTTGTCCGTTTTTTTCAGTTCCTCAATCATCCGGAGTATGTTTTTAGATTTGGCAGCATAGGTTACACCATCAGCATTGATATTTCTGCCGGTGATAACACCGATGATTTCGCCATTGCTGTTAATAACCGGGCCACCACTGTTACCGGGGTTAGCCGGTATAGTCAGCTGGTAAGCACTGGAATCACCTTCCTGGCCCGATTTGGCGCTTAAATAACCTGCACCATACACAATCTCCCTGCGGGGAAAACCGAGTGTAAAGATTTGCTCACCCAGGTCACTATTGGACTTTTTAATGCTGTATGGCAGGTTGCCAGATACAACAAAGCTGGTATCAACAATTTTAAGTATTGCCAAATCAGCCTGTAAATCAGTGGAAACAGCTATGGCCTTATAATATTCACCCTTTTTGTTTTCTACGTAAATATTATTTTTCATGGGGGTAATAACGTGGGCATTTGTTACAACATAGCCGTTGCCATCCACCAAAAAGCCCGTAGCCATAAAATTAACCTTGGGCTGTAGTTTTGCAGGTGCTGATCCGTTTTGTTTTTTTATCTGGGCAACCTCACTTTTGGTTTCTTTAAGCTCACTTACAAGCCTTTTGTAGCTCTCGTTATCCTGCTTTTGATTGTAAAAAACCATCATTCCTGCAGAGCCGATAGATATAAGACCCGCAATAGAAGCAGCAACCGCAGCAGTGCGTTTATAACGTTTCCAGAGAAATACCAGTTTAGCCTTGCCTTTCAGCGGAGCCCTTGTCAGTACGCCTTCTTCAGTAAGTTTGGTCTCCAGCTCGTACAGGGAATGTTTAAAAGCCCTTGTTTTGCCATGATTATCCAGTTCATTCAGGAAAAAACTGTGTTCCACCACCATCTGGTCAATGTCGGGGTTGGTTTTGCGCATTTCCTCAAAAAAATTGAGCTCCTGGGCAGACATTTCTCCCTTCATATACCGTTCAATGGCGTCCAGCAGTAAAATGTCATCCATATTATTGTCCATTTTTATATTGTGCAAAGAATATTTTTTTCAAGCGCATCAGGCACTTGTATTTCTGTGTTTTAGCATTGTCAGCATTGGTATAGCCAAAGCTGGCAGCTATTTCCTGCATCTGCTTTTTTTGAAGGTAATAGGCTTCTAAAAGGCTTTTGCAGGGTTCTCCTATCTTACCAAGTGCCGTTTCCATCAGGGTAAAATCAGCATCCTTTTTTTCATGCAGCTCAATTTCTTCCTCTACCGGTACCGTTTCCTCAAGGTTTTCCATCCTTCCGCTGTACTTCTGCAGTTGCTGCAGCCTTTTAAGCCATAGCCGCTTGCAGATGGAGTATATGTAAGTACGTAGCTGGCAATTCAGCTCAAAACTGCCCGAACCGGCCTTTTCGTACAAAACAATCATCGCCTCCTGAAATATATCCCTGGCATCATCAATTGTGCCATTATTATTCAGTACAAACGATTGTATCATGCTGTAATTAGTACGATAAATCGCTTCAATGGCCTCCCTGTCATTCTGTGCCAGTCCTTCCAGTAATATTTTTTCCTGTTCTGCTATACTCACGGGGCTGATATTAATACGTTTTTTGATGAATTGTAACCCAAATGAACCAAAAAGAACGCAAAAATAATTTTTTTTTAAAGTTGGGTTACCTTTTTTAATGTTTTGTATTAATGTGTAATATAAATTCTAAAAATTGCAAAAAATGAAAAAAGTATTATTAGCTATCGCAGTTGCTACTGCATTTGTTGCTTGTAACGACAACAACGGAACTGATTCTGCAGCAAAAAAAGATTCTACTGTTGCTACAACTCCTGCTGATACAGCAAAGGGTACTGACACAGCAAAAGCAATGACTCCAGTAGCTGGCGACACTGCTAAGAAAATGGATGCTCCAGTTGCTCCTGCTGATACAGCTAAAAAAACTAAGTAATTAGTTAATTTACCGGTTAAGATTGCTTGTTAAACGAGTAACCGGTACCATATAAGAATTTTCATATGGCAAGCAATCGTTGACGCCCCCTGTATTCTTACGGGGGGCATTTTTTTTTGGGAGAATTATTTTTTAGGAAGATATATAATTTTTAAGTATTTTTGATTTGATGACAATAAGTAAGAGCAACAACTGGTATTATTTCTTTTTTTACTTTACAAAGAGTAAACCGGGTTGTTTTTGATACAATTGAGTACAAAAAATCAACATAAAAACCCGGTCAATTTCTGACCGGGTTTTTTTATTTATTAATGAAGAAACAAAAGTAAATGAAAGAAAAAACAGGTACTGAGGCAGCATCCGGAAAAGCGTATACAATAGCCATCCAGGGCTATGAGGGAAGTTTTCATCAAACAGCAGCAAGAGCGTTTTTCGGAAAAAATGTTAACGTACTGCCATGTGCTACTTTCAGGCAGGTGGTAAAACTGGCCGGTGATAAAAAACAAAGTGATGGCGGTATTATGGCCATTGAAAATTCCATTGCCGGCAGCATATTGCCCAACTACCAGTTGCTCCAAAAAAGTAACCTGTTCATCACCGGCGAAGTGTATCTGCTTATCCGGCAGCACTTGCTGGTAAATAAGGGGGTGGCACTTGAAGATATCCGGGAAGTGCATTCTCATCCTATGGCCATATTGCAATGCACAGATTACATGGACAAGCAAAACTGGAAATTGGTGGAAACCGAGGATACCGCATTGAGTGCTAAGTATATCCGCAGACATAACTCCAAACATATTGCAGCTATTGCAGGCAGGCTGGCTGCTGATTTATATGGTCTTGATATCATTGCCCCCAATATTCATACTGAAAAAAATAATTATACCCGGTTTCTTGTAGTACAGCCGCATAAAAGCATTGAACCTGTTGCCGGGGCTGATAAAGCTTCAATCAACTTTAAAACAGATCATAGCCGGGGTAGCCTAACAAGGGTGCTTTCTGTTATTGCTGATGGTGGTATTAACCTGAGCAAATTACAGAGTTTCCCGATACCCGGAAGCAATTTTCAGTATTCGTTTTATGCAGATATGGAATTTGAACACATCAGTAATTTTAACGAAGTAATCAGCAGTATACGTGGCCTCACAAAGGAGCTCACCATCCAGGGAATTTATAAAAAAT
>JANMDL010000275.1:0-2056 GCA_031376295.1 Chitinophagales bacterium | reverse complement strand
CCCAAACCTCCGTGAGCTAACCTTTCAAATTTGTGTGGGACCAGTGATTTAAAAAATGAAAAAACCATAAAAATTCCTGTGAATACAATGCAAAACAGTGTTGCCTTGAGAACGTATTTTGTCTTGAATTTGAATTGAAATATTTCTTTCATAATGAGGCCGGTTAAATTACCGCTAACGGCAGTTTGTGAAAAAATCTGCCGCACACCAAATATACACATTATGTGAATAGCCATTCCTTTGAGCAAGATGATTATATGTGTAACCTTAAACAGTTATTGGTGACAGCATGGCTGCATGCCCCCGCTAACTCGGTTGGGGGGGAAGTATCGGTACTAACACCAGCAAGGGCATAAATAAGAATTAAAAACTCAATGCCGTTTAGTTAACGTTTAACATGAATTAAATATGCTTTGCCTGACTTTACCGGCAGGTCAGCCTTAGTTTATAAATGCGCTGCTACGCAGCATTTTGAGTGCCACAGAAAACACAGAAGCACAAAAAAATACAGCATGTGCCTCCGTGGCAATAATTAATAATTTTGAAACGGGGTATTCGAATTGGGTAGCTTGTAATCCGCCGCTGCCTGTGTGAGCGACCAGCGGAGATAATTAAGTGACATATACAATCCCTACTCCGTAACAAAAAAGCTGCCGCAATATGCGAACAGCTTTTACTTATTTATACCTGCAATTCAATGCCATCAGGTGAAGAAATGTAAGTGCCACCACTTTGTCACCCCGTCATAGGCGGGTTGAGTAGATTTTTCCGTTTGTTTTCTATAATACTAACTTCGCCTTTGTCGTATTGCTCATTTGCTTAACTAACCGGCATTAAAATACAATTCCTTACTTAAGTATCTCATGCCCCAGCTTATCTCTTTTGGTTATAAGATATTTTTCATTGTGTTCATTTGGAACAATTTCAATGGGTACAGTATCCACCACTTCAAGGCCATAGCCCATCATACCGGCCCGCTTGCGGGGATTGTTGCTCATCAGCCGCATTTTGCTTACACCCATGCTGCGCAGTATCTGTGCTCCTACGCCGTAGTCCCTGTCGTCCATACCAAAACCGAGTTCCAGGTTGGCTTCCACCGTATCCATACCAGCTTCCTGCAGTTTGTATGCTTTCAATTTGTTCAGGAGGCCTATCCCCCGCCCTTCCTGGTTCATATACAGTACCAGCCCTTTTCCTTCAGCTTCCACAATCTTCATAGCCATGTGCAACTGGTCGCCGCAATCGCAGCGCAGGCTGCCCAGTATATCGCCGGTAAGGCAACTGCTGTGTACCCTTACCAGCACTGGTTCGTCTGGCTCCCAATTGCCCTTTTTTAGCGCCATGTGTATATCGCCTGTATTCACCTGTTCAAAAGCCACCAATTCAAACACTCCATATTTAGTGGGCATATTTACCCTCACCTGCTCTTTTACCAGGGTTTCGGTTTCCAGCCTGTAAGCTATCAGGTCCTTTATGGATATGATTTTAAGGTTGTGCTGTTTGGCTATTTCAATTAATTCGGGCAGCCTGGCCATGGTTCCATCTTCGTTCATAATCTCTACCAGCACACCAGCAGGTTCAAAACCGGCTAATTGTGCAAGGTCTATTGTGGCTTCTGTATGGCCGGAACGGCGGAGTACACCACCCTTTTTTGCCCTGAGCGGAAAAATATGCCCGGGACGGCCCAGTACAGCCGGGTTGGTACCAGGGTCAATTAATGCCTGAATGGTTTTTGCCCTGTCCTGTGCCGAAATGCCGGTGGTACAGCCATGCCCCAGTAAATCAATACTAACTGTAAAAGGGGTGGCATGCAGCGATGTATTGTCGGTAACCATTGGCTGCAGGTTGAATTTTTCACACAGCTCTTCCGATAATGGGGCACAGATAAGCCCACGCCCCCAGCGGCTCATAAAGTTGATTACCTCCGGGGTAACATTGGCGGCCGCTGTTATAAAATCCCCTTCGTTCTCCCTGTCTTCATCATCCACCACTATTACCAGCTTCCCGTTCTTAATATCTTCTATGGCACTTTCAATACTGTTGAGCATACTGCAAA
>JANMDL010000231.1:0-4687 GCA_031376295.1 Chitinophagales bacterium | reverse complement strand
GATAAAATTACCGGCAGCACTAATTTTTACCGTAAAAATATTGTGAAAGGTAGAAAAGAATGCCCCTGCCCCACCCGGCGCAAAACTCAGGCTGCCACCCGATTCAATATTGCCGCCCATAATGATGTTTCCGGACTTAAGCACTTCCATATCATAGATACTGAAATTAGCTGCGGAACTGGTTGATTGTGCCCATAAATTGTTACCGCTGCTATCAATGCCACAATAATAAACCTTAATTGCTCCGGAAGGAGTAAGCGCTGTGCCTCCAATGGTAAAGGTGCTGCTCTTGAAATTTCCTGCAGTATAAATATTGGATTGGGCATCACATGCTACGGGGCCGCCACTGTCATCCAGCGTACCGGTAAACTGCTTTGCCCAGGCTATATTGCCATTGGGTCGTATACGCACCACATACACATCTGTGCCCCCGGTGCTGGTGAGTGTGGTTCCTCCAAAATTGATGGTACCGGTAAAACTGCCTGTAATTACAATATGACCACTTTTGTCGGTAGTGATATTGGAGGGTGAATTAATATTGGTAATACCACCCCCAAAGCTTTTTGCCCACTGCAGGTTGCCGAGTGTATCGTATTTTATCAAAAAAATATCAGTCCCCCCGGTACCGGGCAGATTTTGAGCTCCCAGGTACAACGTATCGCTTTTAAAGTAACCATAGCTGTACACCCCGTTACGGCTGTCGGCAGCAATATCAACGCTGCGGTCATCTTTGTTGCCCGTAAGTGATTTGGCCCAGCCCCAGGCGGGTATGGTTTGTGCATTTATTAAAAAACAAAGGGAGATAAATAAAACAGTAAGGGTTGCTTTGATAGTAATTTTATCCATAGTGGCAGGTTTATGATTTGCTAATCAAATATAACTGTTTTTTAACCATTCCAAACAAAGGGGAGTGGGGAGTAGAGAGCAGAAAGTGTGACGTCCTGAAAGTCAGCACATCATCAAATCAGCTGTAATGCCATTTCAATTTGCCGGTTATGCCGTTGATTGTGTGTTGCCACCTCTTCATATTCATCTTTTAAAGTTCGTAACCCATCTTCACTATGTACAAATTCTTTTTCGCAATATTTTTCGTAATACCCGTCAATAAGTTCGTAATTCAAATCCCGGCATACTTCAAAAACCTGCTTTTTATTTTTTAATGGTTCGTTTTTGTAGTTAAAAACAACATTCCATTCATCCTGGCCAGAAGCCCAAATTACCTGCCTGGGTTCAGCAATTATCTTTTTAAGCCGGTGTTGAAACTGTATTTCTGTGTCGGTTAAATGGTGCAGTATTTCTTTTATGCTCCACTTGCCGGTTGCATAAGACTTTTCAAGCTCACTACCCGGTAAGTCGAAATATTTTAACGTTTCCGCTTTTGTAGAAATCAGCAAATTTAAAAGTTCAGTTTTTGTCATTTGTTTTTCAGGATTTGTTTAAGTGAGGTCTGTTACTGCTTGCCGCCAATAATCTTTGCATTGTTGCTTAAAAGTACAAAAAACCAATCTTCGGCGTCCCGGTGTCTTTATCAGAACAAACTTTCGGCCTGAACAAGCTAACCGGCAGGACACTGTGGATTTATTGTGAAAGGATACTGCCGTATGTCGCTGTCGAACATCTAACTTGTCAAACTTCTTTTCGGGAGAAGGCACAGTGGCGAAATAAAATTACAGTTTGCCTGGCTGATAATTGTCCCAATATTCTCTTGGTGTTACAATTTTAGTTTGTTTATACATTGGAAAAGTAAAATCGTTAGTATTTCAGGTAATTACAAAATCTGCGGCACACTTATCAGCCAGCTCTAAAATCATATTGTCGTCATCATCCGAAATAAGGTCAAGTGTGATAATGGGAATATATTTTACCGCTTTGGCTTCTATTTCAACAAGCAGCGTTTCAGCACGGATGAAAAAATCCTGGAACTTTGAAAACCGTGGCCTAGCCAGCACTTCGTAATACTCAGCCAGCAGTTCCTCTGAAATACAAAGTTGAAATTTCTGCTCAATAAAAAGTTCGTTGATGATAAGGTTGGGGTAACCACGCTGAATGAGTGACGAAACGAGTACATTCGTATCAATTACGATTTTTTGCATTATTCCTTACGGCTTTTACTTCATTGGTAATTTCGTCCATCGTCATTTTTGAAATGCCATATTTATCAGCCAATACAAGGCACTTATCCAGGTTTTGCCTTGTAAGCTCTTTGCTGATAATGTCTACCATATCAGTAAATGTCAAGTTTTCTTCTTTCAGTCCAAACTTGTTGTACTCAATATCCGATATAGAAACATTTAGTGTGCGCATTTTTTTGTTTAGCCAAATTTACGGAAAATGTTCAGAAAATCAAGGTTTTACGATTAGCAGTTTCTGGATGCTTGGCTGCGGCAGAGTGTTACATTTCAAGCAGCTTCACCACTTGGTTTCTGCTTACTCCTTCAAAATCTTCTAAAAAAGTTTCAATTGATCCGCCTGTTTCCAGGTAATCAAAAAGATTTTTTACAGGTACCCTTGTGCCAAAAAATACAGGTGTTCCCCCTGATATTTCCGGGTCGATGTTTATTACCTGTTTGTCCATAATTGTAATTTTATACCGTTGCTATTAAAGTTACTGTTTTTTTGGCCAAATTGCTAGCTGAATTGGTGGCTGCTTCATTCGCATCAGTCTCCGGCATCATCTCCGCTGTTGTTGTGTGTTTTTGACCAACAACGATTATTTAGCGGGTTGAGCAATTGCTGTAACCTCAAATAATTGTTGGTGATAGCCCGGCTGAATGGCCAAACGCACGAACACCAACAATGGCAAAACGTGTGGCAGCATGTCAGAGTCCTGAAACAGGTGGATTATTTCTTTCCAGCATAAGCAATAATATATTCATTCAACTGCAGCCATGAATGGGTTTCAAAAATCACATCCCCTTTTTTGTTGATAACCGCATAATAAGGTACAGCATTCAGGCCCAGTTGCCGGTATAGTTTTCTGTTTGCGCCATCTATATATTGAGGCCATTTTATTTTATCGTCTGCAACAGCTTTTTTCCAGCTATTCATATCCGTATCAATACTTACCGAGCCAAAAAAAATACCCTTTACCTCAAGCGCCGCTGCAAAACCCGGCAGGTAAGTTTTGTTGGCTTTACGGCATGGGCCGCACCAGCTTGCCCAGCAATAAATTACTGCAATGCTGTCTCCGGTTATCATTTCAGCCAGTTGCTTTTGTATACCATTTAATGCTGTTACTTTAATTTGGCCCGTTTGCAGGCGAAGGGTACTGATATGGTTGCGGTAAGGGAAAAGCAGCTTTTCTGCCAGTTGCGTATTGGGGAATTTTTTTGTACGGATATACGGGTAAAGCAGGGCTGTATCCGGTTGGTTGATAGTGGCAGCCTGTGTAAGTGAGAGATTGTACAAACAAAGCAGGCTGGCTGCGGGTATTGTTTGTAACCGGAATTGCTGCAGCATTTGTTCCCTGTAATGCTCTACCGCTGATATAAATGCAGCGTATGCAAGCTGTGACGCACCGTTATCGCTGCCTGCTGTTGCCTGCTGCAAAGCTCTGTACAAAGTTTTTTTATATGCTTCAATCCTTGTAACCTGTCTGCACGCTGCTGATGTTGTTTCAATAGCAGCATCATAAAAAAGCGTATCGGCTGCTGCGGTAATAGTAATGCCGGTTTTGCCTGAATTGGTAAGCAGTATGCTATTGCTTAGTACAGCATCATCCAGCGGGTTTACGGGTTGTCCATTTTGGTAAATGGCTGCTTTAAAAATGGTGCCATCAGGATATTTTTGCTTTAGCCTGCCACTGAAGTAACCCATTTTGTTTACGGTAAATGAATCTGCAAAAGCAACAGCCGTAACCGGCCCGGTAAGTTCATAAATATATATTGCATACCTGCCAGTATTAAGACCGCTTATATGCCCCCTTAGCTGCACCTGGCTGTTGGCCTTGTACAGCACCAGCAATAATAACAGTAAGCTGCTGTATTTTTTCACGGTATTTATATACATACAATCAAAGATAAAAAGATGCCGGTATTTTCAAATAATATTTTAAAAAAGGGTTGCAACATTTGCTGCAACCCTTACTTTAATGCTGGCATTATGCACCAGTATAGTCTTTCAGGATAATTTGCTTATCGCCCGGAAGCTGTTTAAAAAACAGTTTCAGTTTTTCAATAAAGCTATCATACACATCAGGCCGGGCTTTTACATGGTTGCCTTCATCGGCCAATGCAGTAGAAATAATACTGTCGAACTGGTCTTGCAATGCAGCCGTTTCAATACCATTGGCACTGCAGTAACTGAATAATTGTGTTACTTCTGCAGTGTTAACCCATATAGTACGTATTGCTGATGATACTGCCGTTTCCCCGCCTTTAGGCTTGGGCAATGGTTCTGTTTTGCAAAATGAAAAGCCAAGCATGCACTCACAACCGCCAGTTTCCACAGTTGGATTCCATACCACACAGCAGTCGGCAAACTTACAATCAGCATTGCAGGATGTGTAACCCGGTGGCACTTTGCAGTCGGCTTTTACATAATCAGGCTTAATTTCCCTTGCCGGTTTGCTATTGGAAACAGCATCACCGGGATTTTTTTTACACTGTATCATTACAAGGCAGGCTGCCCCCAGGCTGAGGCAAAGCAGTACAATCTTCTTTTTCATGTTCATTTGTTTTTTTAGTTA
>JANMDL010000218.1:0-4845 GCA_031376295.1 Chitinophagales bacterium | reverse complement strand
AAGGGTCTTTTTTTTATTCTGAAATGGGTATAACAGAAATGCCGCCCGGTACACATGTACTTATCATCGACAATATTGGTATGCTTTCCCGCTTGTACCGCTATGCGGATATTGCTTATGTGGGCGGGGGCTTTGGCAGCGATGGTGTACATAATGTGCTGGAAGCGGCTGTTTATGGCAAGCCGGTGATATTTGGCCCGGAATACGAAAAATATATTGAAGCTGAGGGATTGATTGATTGTGGTGGTGCCTTTAGCATAGAGCATGCGCTTGAACTGGAGAAATTGGTGAATCATTTACTGGCTGATGATGCAGCGCTGGCTGTGGCAGGCAAGTCGGCGGGTGATTTTGTACAGCAGCATTCGGGTGCTGCAAAAACTATTGTGGGTTATATTCAGGAAAAACGCCTTTTGATGAGCTGATTGAATTGCTTTACCGTTTCATTGCTTTCGCTCCAGCCCAGTTTCACTTTCAGTTCCCGTTGAATCCAGTATTCAGCCTCTGGCAGGATGGAAAACCCGTTGATGGTTTTAATGCTGCGCTCGTACATGGTGTCATCTCCCCTGAACAATTCGTTGATGTACAAATACTGGTCGTTGATGCCGATGGCCTTCCGCAGGTCCCTTACCGGTGCTTCCGTAAGCTGATCACCCAGCTCCATTGACGATTGCTTCAGGGTATCATTTACGGACGGCTGCTCTGCTGCTACCGCATCGTTAACTTCTTTGCTTTTGGGTTGTTCCTGCTTTTGCTGGTGGGTAAGTGTCGGTATATCATCCAGCTCTTCAAAAAGGATGGTGGGTTTTGTATGCACACTCATATTGTTTTTGGCGGCAGCATTGCGCTTTATTTCTTCCAGCTCGGCTTCTATCTCAGCCTCATCTACCTGCAATATTTCTACAGTTTTTGCTTCTGCCTCCGGCAAAGGCATTACTTCCGGTACCAATACTGGTGCAGCCGCTGCTTCCGGCTCGTTGTGCACAGGGCTATGCTGCAATGGCATTACCACCGATACACTGGTTGCCCCAGCCGGACTATGGCCATTTTGCAAATGCAATAACTCAGCCTGCAACTGCTGTACGGTTAGCAGCATCTGCGTAATTTCAGCCTGCCGGTCAAATTGTTCCTGTAATTTTTGCAGGAGTGTTTCCACTCTTTCCATTAAAACAATACTTTTGAGGTTTAAACCAATTGGATAAAGTTACAAACAGTATTTATATAAAACAGCAAAAATGTTTATTGAACCGAATTTGAAGGGCGAAAGGCGTGGATGGGTGGAAGTAATATGCGGCAGTATGTTCAGCGGTAAAACGGAGGAACTGATAAGACGCCTGAAGCGGGTGAAGATAGCCAACCTGAAAGCAGAAATATTCAATCCCACCATTGATACCAGGTACGACATGACCAATATTGTGAGCCATGATGAAAATGCCATCATCAGCACACCAGTTGACAGTTCGCAATCAATATTATTACTGGCGCAGGGTGTTGATGTGGTGGGTATTGATGAGGCGCAGTTTTTTGATGCGGAAATTGCGAATGTGTGTGAGCAACTGGCGCTGCGGGGCATCAGGGTGATTGTTGCCGGGCTTGATATGGATTATACAGGCAAACCCTTTGGCCAGATGCCCAACCTGCTGGCCATTGCCGATTACATTACCAAATTGCATGCTATTTGTGTAAAATGCGGCAATATCGCCAATATCAGCTATCGCAAAACTGCCACCGAGGGCCAGGTGCTTCTGGGTGAAAAAGATGTGTATGAGCCGAGGTGCAGGACTTGTTATCATGAGAAGAGTTAACAGGTGATAGTTGACAGGGGATAGTTGACAGTTGACAGGGGACAATTATGAGTTATAAGTGATGAGTTATAAGTGTCAACCCCGGTTTAAAATCTGTCGAATTCAACGGGTTTTAAACTGAGGCTTGCAGCAATTGAACAAGCCGGGATTTATAGGGGTCGAATTCGACCACTTTGAATACAGACTGGTCTTCCGTCGTTTGTTTTAAGCCACTAACAATGGGGCTCGTTTCGCCGGGATTTTCGCATTAGATACTACGGCCATTATAAACCAACTGCGAGACCCGGGCGGCTAAGGCAGCCCGAATTGCCCGCAGCCAAATCAGCAATCTTGTAATCCTGCAAATTCCACTTGCAGGATTATACCCGCAGCAATCAATACAGCAGACATGAATAAAAAAAACGCCATTCAAATTCGTTAAAAACACGAACCCAAATGGCGGTAAATTGGCACAGGTAACTGCTTATATCAGCAAAAAAGTATCAGTTCCTGAAAAAAAATTAACAATAATATTTTACACATGCCCTTCTAACACATGTGTCTTGATAATTTAAATCATCAGGTAAATTGGGATTACAAACATTAGTACCACAATCAGCATTACTGAAGCATTTGATAAAAATAGTTTTTCCACCAACAACATTTTTCATTTCATTTCTCGTTACTTTTTTCATTTTGTAATAAATTAAATTTTTTTGTACAATAGTTGCAAATTGTACGATAAGTTTTCATTTAAAGGCAACCAACCGGGCAAGGCCTTACCTGGTTCTCTAAATTATTTACAACTTCCTTTTGAGAAGTTATTGTTCAATACATTTTGAAATCTATCTGGAATTGGGTACAAACTCAAATACTGTTACAGTATCAATTTGTTGGGTATGATTATTATTTTTTGCTTTCCTGTAATATTATAAAATTAGTATTTTTTTACTAAAGATACTTTTTTTTTTACATTTTATGCCATTTATGAGCAGACAATTTTCACCTTAATTTTTCAGTAAGTATTACCAAAAAACAAATCATATTACTTCAAGGTCTTAAAGGCTAATTACACCCCAATATCTGGCAAAGCGTAGCTTCCAATGCCGGGCCACGGAGGTTCTTGGCTACAATCTTTCCATCGGGGCCAATAAGAAAGTTTTGCGGTATGGAGCCAACACTGTACAATTTAGCCACGTCGTTGCTCCAGAATTTGAGGTCGCTCACATGTGTCCATGTAAGGTTATCATCGGCAATGGCCTGTATCCAGGGTTCTTTTGCCCTGTCTAATGATACACCCAGTACCGTAAAATTTTTACTTTTAAAGCGGTTGTAATTGTCCACTACATTGGGGTTCTCATCCCGGCAGGGACGGCACCAGCTTGCCCAAAAATCTACCAGCACATATTTGCCTTTAAAAGAAGACAATGTTACAGGAGTACCATTAATATCTGCCTGGCTGAAATCGGGCGCTATAGCTCCTACAGGATTGGGGCCTGACTTCGCTTCGTTAATACTCTGCCCCAGCATTTTGCCGTAAAAGGACTCCTTTCCCTGGGCAGCCAGCAGGCTATACCGCTGCTCAATATAATCACCCGAAGGGGCAAAACGTTTTACCACCAGCAGCATTAAAGCACTTACGGGTGAAGCTGGTTTTTTATTTAAAAAAGCATCGGCCGCTGCCAGTATGCCCTGTGTGGTATTGGTATATGCTTTACGCAGCGAATCGGTAACCCCACCCGATGAGGCCATTTGAGTAATTGTGTTCGACTGCTCAAGCAATGGCTGCATAATAGTGGTGTACTCAGCAAAATCATCCTGCGTAGGGGAGCCATTAAATTTGAGGTTGGCCACATCGTGAATATCGCCTGTGGCTGTGATGGCTTCATTGCCAATAAACAGCGGTACCACCTGTTGCTGAGGAAACTGGAGCAGGTAAATACCCTCCATTGGCAACAAAGCTGATAACCTGAATTTATTTTTTGCTGACTTTGCTGTTGCAAGAAGGGTACCCTTACCATCAGAACTCATAAGACTTACCTCAATATTATCGGGCATATCGGTAATATTGCCGCTGAGTACTAATTTTTTCTCCGTTGCCTTTGCTGGCTTTACGGTTGCAGGTTTTACCTTGCCCGGCTTTGTTTTTTTGCCCGGCTGTGCCACTACGGCTAAGGGCATCAGCAATATGAACAGAAACTTCCTCATGGTAAAAAATTTGATACTGCAAGTTACGCAGTTTTTAGATATTTGGGATTACGGGATGCATAATTACCCTTTACACAGCAGCTTTAACAAAATTTTACCCAAAGAAGATATGTCTTGATTGTTGAATGCAGTTATTTCTTTTGCAATATGTTCTGCAGAAAAGTGCTGGTAGCAACGTTAATATCGGCAGAGGTTTCCAGCGCTTTTATATAAGCACTGCCAATTATGGCTCCGTTGGTATATTGGCAGGCTGCTTCAAAAGTCTCATTGTTCTTTATACCAAAACCCACCAATACCGGGTTTTGTAACTGCATTTTCTGCAGCTTTTCAAAATAGGGTAACTGGTCCTGTATGCGCTTATTTTTACCGGTGGTGGAAGAGGAGGATACGGCATAGATGAAACCGGTGCCCAGCTTGTCAATTTTTCTGATGCGGTCTTCTGATGTTTCGGGTGTTACAAGGAAGATAAAGTCCAGTCCGTACTTTTTTATGATTGGTGCATACTCGGTTTCATATTCAAAAATCGGCAGGTCGGGCAGTATCAATCCATCCACCCCCACAGCAGCAGCAGCGGCACAAAAGTTTTCAAACCCATACTGCAATACCGGGTTCATGTACCCCATCAGTATCAATGGCAGGTGCACTACTTTGCGGCAATCTTTCAATTGCTCAAAAAGTACCGCCATACTCATACCGTTCTGCAAAGCTGCTGCACTGCTTGCCTGTATCACTTCCCCATCTGCCAATGGGTCGCTGTAAGGCATACCCAGTTCAATAATATCAGCACCTGATTGCTGCAATGCCTTCATTACAGCCATCGTACTATCCAGCCGGGGATAGCCTGCTGTGCAGTACA
>JANMDL010000203.1:0-3958 GCA_031376295.1 Chitinophagales bacterium | reverse complement strand
TCGCCCATGGTATCTTTTTCAATCCTGAATTCCATATACTTGATGATGGTTTGTTTACTGCGCCGTTGGTCAAAGACCAAACGGCGGCGAAAATTTATTGTGTAAAAGAACAAAGGTAAAGCACGGAGGCAGAAATTAGTAATAAATCTGTATTGGCCGCTGGTTGAGCAGATATAACACAGCGCTGCTGCACAGCTTACAATTGCCACAGATGCACAGAAGCACAGAAAAAAAGCAAAATTCAGAAAATGTATTAAGATTACTTCTGTAATTCAGTGGCAAAATAATGTACGGTACATATTGCTGCTCCGATACTTATATATCCACAGATTCACTGAAAAATAAAAGCTTTATTCACTTTACCATTTCTTTATTTTATCCCCAATTTCTTTAGTATATAAATCGGGTGCCGCCAGGTGTTCGCCTTTTATCTCAAAAAATTCTTTTGGACTATTGGCTTTGTCAAAAACCTTTTTTCCCATGGCAAAAGGTATTACTTTATCTTCTCTGCTGTGAATGATCAACACGGGCTTCCTGATTTTTTTAACAGCTTTTGTAGCGGCATATATCTCTTTTACAAAAATCCTGCTCATAAAAGCAATAAAAGGCTTGGCTCCCAAAGCTGACAAATCCTTATGGTTGCTGAAACCTCCTTCTACCACCAACCCGTCAATATCATTTTGTACTTTGGCTGCCACACATACCGACAAATGACCACCGTAACTCTGCCCGTACAACAGCAATTTCTTATTTTTCACATCTTCTCTTGTTTTAAGCCAGGCTACAGCATCAATACCGTCTGCTAATAAATTTTTTCTGGTGGCATCCCCCTCAGAAAAACCATACCCGCTGTAATCAAACACAAAAATCTGAAAACCCTGTGTAAGCAATGGCTTAATGGCCAAAAACTGGCCAAGAATGCTGCCCGCATTGCCATGAAAATGCAGCAATGTATGGGTAACAGGTACGGTTTTAGATTTAAGCATCCAGCCATTCAGCTTATTACCTGCACTGTTTGTAAACAACACACTTTCAATGGTATAGCCAAGATTGATTGTATCTATCCCGTTTTTTAAAAAAACCGGCTGAAAGGGTGTTCCATTGTACACCGCAACGGTGCTGTCGGTTGCAGATTTGCTAAACGTGACCGCTTTAGTATCAACCGTATATTTTCTGGGAGCTAAAAATTTACTGTTGTACGCACAGGAAGTACCTAAAACAGCAAGGATAATAATTGCACTAAATGTTACTTTATTCATGTTTTTATTTTTAAAATGATGATTTTTTTGAATTTTTTTTACTTTACTTATAACAAGGCGGGACGGGTTATTTTTTTTACCATTCTTTTAGCTATGGGTGTTACTACCAGCGCAGGCAGCAACCACAATACCCATTGATGTGTAATTTGTATGTTTACCACAACAAAGGCAGTAATGGTAGCGGTGTAGGCTCCTGCCATACGCATACCATGGCTGGCAATCCAATGCTTTTTATCTGTTGGTGGATGTTTGAATTTAATAAGGTCGCTGTAGCCCGTCCAAATAGCCAAAAAGCCAAAACTTAAAGTAACAATGCCAAACATATTTGCTTTTATCAGCAACAAAAAACTCAGTACCAGCAGTGCAACCCCGGCAAGTAAGCCGGTACCGGCAATGCAATAATCCAGCAATACAGGCTGTAATTTTTTAAGATGCAATGCTTTTAAAAACAATATGCGGTAGCCGGTTGCGGCAAGGTAAAAGCTGAAAAAACCAACCAGCAGCAGGAATAAATTGGAATGGGCAATACTCATGTAAATACTGCTTAAAAAAATACCCGCCATGGCGCAGAAAAAGACTTTACCGGCTATTCGGTGTACTTTACCTGATTTGGAGGCTACCATGGCAACAGTACCCGTTATAAGACCAATGCTCCCACTTATGATGTGCAGCACTAACAAAGTGGAGAAAATAAACTGGCTCATACATTCCTTTTTTTGTATTATAATTTTGATTGACAATACAAAATTGGGCTGTAAATAAGGCCTTGAAAAATAAGAGGGGTAAACCGTAAGCCAAACCGCAGTTTATGGGGCAAAGGGTAAAAAAATAGCTGAATTACAAGGCTTTGGGGTGAACGGGAAGGTTAAAATGCCTGTTTGGGGGTGGTTAAAGCAGCAAATTCCTGCTTTATGCGGCTGTTGAGACTGCGGCTTACAGGCACTTCAAATTTATTTTGCAGCAGGTGCAGGGTATATCCCTGGGCATTGCCACTAATATGATCAACCTTATTCAGGTTAACCAAATACGATTTATGGCAGCGAAAAACACTGGTGGAATCTGCCGCCTGCGCTTCCAGGTTTTTTATGGTAACACGGTAGAGCGCCTTTTGGGATACCCCATTTTTTAAATAATGAATGGCTGAATAATTATCGGATGCTTCTGCAAACAAAAAATCTGGTTCGGCAATGGTTAAATCTTCCTGCTGACTGGTACCGGTTAATTGCAATACTGTTATTTGAACAGCTTCAGCAACAGGTGCTTGTGGCAACCCTGCTGCATTCAAAACCGCCTGAGTTTCCGGTTGAGCAGCGGGTGCTTCTTCCTTATTTTTTTCGGTAATAAGTATCTCAATGGCTGCTGCCCCCTTGCTGTACTTCATCAGCAATTGCTGCTGGTTTATTACTACTGAAATGATTACAGGTAAAATACCAATGGCAAGTGTATAGCTAACCATTTTTAAAATAAAATTCCCTGAAAGGGCAACATTGTATTTAAAAGCGGTGAACAGGATATTGCCAAGTGCGATTACCAGTACCAGTACTATTAAAAAAACAATTTCATGCAGCACCGTCCAGTGAGTTTCTTTAAAAAACCGGGGGAAAAGAAACGGCACTGCTGTATTGCATATAAGTGAAAACAATACCGTAACCAGGGCATATTGGATACATGGGATAACCTGCCTGCCGCCGGAAAAGCCGCTTACCTGAAATGGCTGTATAAAATAAAGTACGCAAAAAACACATATCCCGGCAATTAAGCTCATCCGTAAATTATGCTTATTGTTACTGGGAGAGGGAAAAGGCTGTTGCCAAATTTTCTGCATCGGCAAATGTACTTAATTATGAAAACCAGCAAAAGTGGTTGCGCTGACTATAATTTACTGAGGGCAGATAAATTTGCCCGGGATAAGTTCTGCACAGCCACCTTTACACCTTTTTGGGTTGCCCGGGCTTAACAAACAGACGGATTATAGTCAGCAATAACCCAATTATAGAAAATTCCTCTCTTCCTGGTACATCACACCACCCCCGCCAGCTCCAGGCTACGCTTCTTTACATTGCGTATCTCCACATCCTCAATAATGGGGTCAGGCGTTAATATTAAAGAAGTGCCGTTTTCTTTCCACCATGTATGTTGCTGCAGCTCGGCAAAAGGCAGCACGGTCACTAAATACTTACGGTCTTCCTCCGCATGCCATTCCTCAACCCACTCCAGCCTTTCCTTAGGTATGTATTTCCAGTCTGTAAAACTGATGAACACTTTTACATAAAAATCATTCGTCAGTTCATTGGGCAGGTGATGGTTCAGCTTTTTGTACTCATACTTATAGCCATAACGCAAAGCAGCTATATCGCTCAGCACTGCCGATGCTGTGGGAAAACTGCCTGCACCCTTTCCATAAAAAAACTGCTTGTCGGAAAAAGAACTTTCTATCACAGCGCCATTGTACTCATTTTTTACAAATGCCAGGTGATCATCCTGTTTTACAAACTGCGGCAGCACAAAAGCAGCTACCTTTCCGTTCTTTAGCTTTTTAGCCTGCGCCACCAGCCTTATCTCATAATTTTTTTCCAGTCCGTAAGCAGCATCACCAGCATGTATATTTTGTATGCCGGTAAACAACAGTTCGCTGGTATTGGAAACAATGCCATAAGCATGGCAAAGCAGCACCACCCATTTGTGTACTGCATCCCACC
>JANMDL010000036.1:0-5675 GCA_031376295.1 Chitinophagales bacterium | reverse complement strand
AACACGGTAAGCGGCCAGGCATGGTTTGATAATGCTGCCGGCGGCGGTACAGCGGCTGATGGAATCAGAAACGGAACAGAAGTAAACAATGGTGTGGCAGGAGTTACGGTAACACTGTACAACAATGCCGGTCTGGCTATTGCCACCACCACTACTGATGCCAGTGGCAACTTTAGTTTTGTGGGTGTGGCTAACGGAACAGGTTACACCGTAGGCTTCAGCAATTACCCGGCAGGTATGAACCCCAGCCCACGTACTGCTGATGGTGCCAACAACAGTGATGCTGACCGTGTCAGCGGCCGTACAGGTTCTTTCAATCTTACAGGTGGTACTAATATCACCAACCTCGATGCCGGAATCTTTACCACCAGGGCAGCACTGGGTAATTTTGTTTGGAACGATTTGAACAATGATGGTATACAAGCGGCAGGTGAGCCTGGTGTTGCAGGTGTAACCGTTAGTTTATACTTTGATGCAGATAACAATGGCAGCATTACCGGTGCAGAAGCGACAAATCCCGTAGCTTCAGCTATTACCGATGCCAATGGTGCTTATTTCTTCCCCAACCTTATACCGGGCAATTACCAGGTGGGCTTTACCACTGTACCCAATAGCATGCTATTTACCCAGCAGAACACACCGGGTGATAACGGTAATGATACCAACAGTGATGCCAATCCTTCAACTGGTTTAACCAGCATCATCGCCCTTAGCGCCGGTGAAATTGATTTAACCATCGATGCAGGCTTAACTGTGCCACGCCCTGCCACAATTGGCAACAGGGTTTGGGCCGATCTGGATAAAAATGGTGTACAAGATGCAGGAGAACCCGGTATAGCTGGTATACTGGTTACGTTGTACAACAGCAGCAATGTAGCCATTGGCTCAGCAGTTACGGATGGTAATGGCAACTGGCAGATAACCAACGTGCCATCGGGTACTGGATACTACCTGATATTTACGCCCAATCTGCCCAGCTTTAATAC
The DNA here is from genome assembly GCA_031376295.1 of Chitinophagales bacterium. Taxonomy (GTDB): domain Bacteria; phylum Bacteroidota; class Bacteroidia; order Chitinophagales; family Chitinophagaceae; genus Ferruginibacter. Next base: position 4,689 of record JANMDL010000036.1, on the reverse strand, counting down.
CACCATTACCCCGGGCACAAATCCGGCATGGACGCAGCAGAACATTGGTGCAAATGGCACTTTGGGCCTCAGCAGCGGTACAGAAAGTGATACTGACAGCGATGTTACAGTTACAGGTGCAAATGCAGGCCGCACAGGCACATTTGATATTACCGCTGGTAACAACTTCCCCAATATGGATGCTGGTATCATCAACTGGCCATTCAGCTCCTTATTGCCTGTGCCTTTGTACAGCTTTACGGCAGCGCCACAGGGCAGCAATGTATTGCTGAGCTGGCAGGTGGGTACTGAGTTGAACCTGCAGGGCTATGATATTGAGTTTAGTACCGATGGCCGCAACTGGAATGGTATTGGCACTGTAACAGCCGCAGGCCGCAGTGGTTACAAATTTGTACACACAGCACCAGTAAGCGGCTTTAACTACTACCGTATCAAATCTGTTGACAAAGATGGTAAATTTGAATACAGTGAAATACGCAGGGTTAATTTCGGCAGGGGTGGATCAATAAGCATTTACCCCAACCCGGCTAAGAGCGATGTGAACATTACGGTAACCGGTGCCATGATTAACAAAGCTGCCACCATCAGCATCATTGCAATGGACGGTAAGCTATTGTTGCAGCAGCGTGTAACCGCCATGAGTCAGACAGAAACAATCAATGTAGCTGCATTGGCCAATGGTAAATATATGTTGCGTATTGTTACAGATACAGACGTGATTAACAAAGCAATAGAAGTGATACGATAAATACAACTTATATTAATAGAGCAAAGGCTTCCGGTAAAACGGGAGCCTTTGTTTTTTGCAGCGCAAATTTTTATCAGTTGCTTATTGTGCAATAACTTCAGGGCGGTTTTGTATCTGGAATAAATATCAATCAGTCCAGGTCATTGCTGGTATACTGCTGTTCGGCATTGAGTATACTGTAATTAAAACGGGGTGTTTTATACACAACGTTTCATCGTATTCTATTCCGTCAGTTGTGTTTTGGTTCTGACAAGTTAAAGTAGTCGCCTTTTGTTTTGTCAAGCGTTGATGAAATGATTGTAAAATTATCAGCCGAAGCTATAAAGTTTATAAACTTGTCAATGATTGTTCTGTGTTTAAAGATTACAAATGTATTTTCTGCGCCAGGGTCTATTTGGTTCAGGTTTACTTCACTTTCTGTATCCGTCATTGAAGGCACAAAAGTTAAAGCAATGTTTTTTAAGCTGAGTTCAAGCCCCACATTTTCTAATTCTTTCTGCCTGGCATCTTTATTATATGCTTTTTCATTTCCGTAAACAAAATACACTTTTAAATATTTACTTCGTGTTACACTTTCCTGCTCTAAAAAAACCAGCCATTTTTTTATGTCGTTCCAGTTTGGGTTATTGCCAACAAAGTAAATTATCCCATGAAATCTGCCGTATTTACAAACCGGGCAGGTTCTGGTTCCTTTATCTGGCCCAAAGGCATGGAAAGGGATAAACGATGGATTGTCTTCGCCAATTTCAAGCCCTGACTGCTTTTCTGATGTATTTGTTTCCGGATAATTGGGAATGTTAAGTCCCAGGATAATATTATGCTCTGCAATATGTACGTTACCTGAAATTAAAACCCTCAAAACCCCACTTCCTCCACGATTTCCAGGCGCTTTTCGTTTTTCGCCTGTCAAAAGTTTATCATCGTCAAAAACAAAGTCATCTATGTAATATTCGTTGTCTATGTTCGGTTCTTTGATTGATATATGAATGTGGGCAGGAATATTGTCATTAGGGTAGGGTGCAGGTTTGATAGTATAAATTGAATAATTGCCATTTTCATCTGTTTTTACCCAACCCCTGATATGTCCATGCCGTTTTGCTTTTTCGTCCATTGCCTCTGTGGGTGAATAATAGCCGTTGCCATCAGTTTGCCAGTAATAAATCACAACATTTGGCGCAGGCGTTTTGCCGTCAATTTTATAAACTTTACCTGTTATTAAAAGTTGCTGTCCTTTTTCTGTCCAGCCGGCACTAGTATCCACTGATGAAATATTTGCCGGTATACCAACATACATAATTTCGCAACCATCACAACTGCCACCAACAACTTTTTTTGTGCCGATTTGGTTTTGTGCAGGGGTATTATTTTTCGTCTGTCCGGCACAGCCTGTCAAACTACTGAACAGAAAAACAACAAATCCAAAATGAATCAGTCGTTTCATATTTTCAACGTGTTCGTTTTAGGTTTGCACATACCGGTAATTTTTTTATTAACTGCCGTTCAGCAAATATACACCATCTGTAAACAGCCATATCCCGTATGGTTTTTGATAGGGTAAGATATGCAATTTATTAAACCCGGATTTTGCAGCTAACTGCAAAACCCGGGTTCAACTCAAAATTATTCACCGGCATACAAAATTCACCACGCTAGCGTACTATTTTAAGCCTTTATCCGTTATAACAGAAAACCGGAAACACTATTTTATTGTAGTTTTGCCCAAAATCTCTGTTGATGAAGAAATTTTTACCTCTCTTTACTCTTTTTATCATAATAACCTGCTGCTGCCAGGCGCAGCAATCTATTGCCCGCCGCTGGAACGAAGTGCAGCTTTCGGCTATAAGGGAAGACCTTGCCCGCCCGCCTGTGCAGGCCCGCAATCTGTATCATGTATCTATGGCTATGTACGATGCCTGGGCGGTGTATGATGCGGTTGCCACTACTTACCTGCTGGGCAAAACGGTGGGTGGAGTAAGCTATCCTTTTACCGGTGTGCCTCTGGTAGTGCCGACTCATCTTGATTCTTTCCGAAACCAGGCTATCAGCTATGCCGCTTATAGGGTACTGGTAAAGCGGTATGCACTTTCGCCAAATGCTGCCGCTTCAAAAACCCGCTTTGATAACCTGATGCTGGCACTGGGCTATGATAAAGATTATACCGATACCAATTACCCTGCCGGCAACCCTGCCGACCTGGGCAATTATATCGGCGAAAAAATTATAGAAATGGGCCTTGCAGACGGAGCCAGGGAAAGTACCAATTATAATTATATTGATTACGCACCGGTGAATACAGCTTTGGATATGGAACTGAGCGGCGATGCTACTATGACGGAGCCCAACCGCTGGCAGCCACTCACCATCGTTACCGCTTTTGATCAGAACGGTAACCCGATACCCTCACTGCAAAAATTTGTTTGCCCCGAGTGGGGCAGGGTACTCCCTTTTGCCATGCCGGCTGCTTCGGCAATACATTATACCCGCAATGGTGCTGATTATCCTGTTTACCACGACCCCGGCACACCACCCCTGCTGGATACCGTAAGTGCTGCCACTCCGGCTTCACAGGATTTTAAATGGGGGCATACCATGGTGGCTGCCTGGTCGGCTCATTTAGACCCTGCTGACCCCACCATCTGGGACATATCTCCCAAAGCGATGGGCAATGTATCCAGCTACCCAACTACCATTGCAGGGCAGCGCAGCTTTTACAATTACAATAATGGGGGCGACCCCGGTACCGGCTATACCGCCAACCCGGTTACTGGTTTGCCATACACACCGCAACTGGTAAAGCGGGGCGATTTTACCCGTGTAGTATCGCAGTACTGGGCAGATGGGCCAAGCTCCGAAACACCGCCCGGTCATTGGTTTGCACTGCTCAATCATGTAAGTGACTATCCTGGTTTTGCAAAAAAATATGAAGGCACAGGGCTGGTACTTGCTAACCTGGAGTGGGATATTAAAACATATTTTACTCTGGGTGGTGCTGTGCATGATGCGGCCATTGCCTGCTGGGGCATCAAAGGCTGGTACGATTCACCACGGCCGGTATCGGCTATACGCAAAATGGCTGCTTACGGGCAGAGCAGTGATGCCGGGCAGCCGTCTTATCATCCTGCTGGTTTACCACTCAATCCAGGCTTTGTGGAACTGGTGACGGCAGGTGATCCGCTGGCAGGCGTGGGCGGGGTAAATGTAAATAGGATAAAAATAAAAGCCTGGAAGGGCTACGATGCCATTGCCGACCCGTATAATGATGTGGCTGGGGTGGGCTGGATACTGGCTGATAACTGGTTGCCATACCAGCGCAAAACATTTGTTACGCCGCCCTTTGCCGGTTATGTATCCGGCCACTCAACCTATTCAAGGGCAGGGGCGCAAACGCTTACCATGCTTACGGGCAGCGCTTATTTCCCCGGTGGTATGGGGGAGCATGTAATTACATCAGGCAGCAATTTTCTGGGTTTTGAAGGTGGCCCCTCCACCGATGTGCGGCTGCAATGGGCCTCGTACAAGGATGCTTCCGACCAGGCAAGCCTTTCCCGGATATGGGGTGGTATTCACCCGCCATTTGATGATATGCCCGGCAGGTTAATAGGAGAGCAGGTGGGTACTGCGGCACATAGCAAAGCAAAAACTTATTTCCTCGGATCCGTAGTGCCTGTGGGGCTGGTGTATTTTACTGCTGCAGAAAACAATTGCAGGGTGCAGTTGCGCTGGGCCACTGCATCGGAGCAGCAATCGAAAACCTTTATCATTATGCGCAGCCAGGATGGGTTGAGGTACGATACAAAACTGGCGGAAATAGCAGCAGGGGGCAATGTAGGCTCCCCATTTTTAGTACATTTCAAAAGTAGACAAATAGTTTGATTTTTAATTGGTTTGTAATCCCGCCTGTTGGGCGTAGTGAAGCGCAGGCGTAGCCGGAGCGCAACGGA
>JANMDL010000028.1:0-6837 GCA_031376295.1 Chitinophagales bacterium | reverse complement strand
TAAATAAGGCCGCTTAACTGGCAAAGCCCGCCACCGGTTTCTGCCACCAGTTTACCCCGCACAATACTGCGGCTTTTTTGGTAGCCTTTTTTTGCTGTTGGATTGCCCACCAGCCGCCAGAAAGAAAAAACCTGCCCCGGTTGTATCACCAGGTTATTGATACCGGCAATTGCAATGGAAATGTTCTGCATTTTACCACCAGCAGTACCAGTTGTTTTAATCGTTTGCTGCAGGCTGATGGCAACAGTCATCGCACCAACCCTTGCTTGCAAAGTAGCAAAACGGCCCCGGCTTCCATCAGCAATATCCTGCCACCTCCTCCACTGCACCCGCAGTAAAAGTTTGATTGGAACCGGTAAAAGGCGAAATAGAAACTTCATACAGGAATTACCGCTTCAATGGTTTTTTTAAAGCACCCACGGGGATTCGTTTAAAAGTCATTTTCAACGGTGGCGTATCCAGGCTCTCTGTTGACTCGGAAATGGTAAGAGTAGTGGCAGTTAATTCAAGAATGATGGAAGTTTCAAATGTATTAGAGGCTTTGCCCATTTTTATCATCAGCTTGGAATCGTCACCCGGGGCAAATTTGTAAATACCTTTTGATGCGGTCATTTTTTTTGTTTTTTCGTCTAAGCTGCTGGTTATGTGATTGCCCCTTGCATCAAAACTCAGGGAAAGTGAACCTATATTTTTATCAGCCTCCCGTATGGTTTCAATAATTGCCAGGCTATCAGTTTCAGAGAGCACAGCAGTATCGCCCAAAGCAATGCTTTTATAGTTGGCAAATACCGCCGTTTTATTGCTGCGGTTAAATATTTCTTTGCCCTCCATTTCAAAATGCTCCACCAGCCAATTACCGATAAGCAGTTTTTTATTGTTTTGGGCAATCGCTGAAATAGCGCAGCAAAGCGCAAGTACAGGGAAAATAATTCTTTTCATTATTTTTTTTAAGCCATGAAGGTAATACCCTTTTTTAATGATGACCTACCCATGAATGGGTATTTTTAGTTGAATATGGATATCACAGTTTCAAAAAAAAAGCACCGGTATCAACACCTGCTGAGTTGGTACCGGCGCTTAACTATCCTGTTGTTCTATTGTTTTATCAGTTTCTGCAGCATTTTGCTGCATCCGTCGGGGCAGATGCCTTTTATGATATATACCCCTTTAGCAAGCTGGTTTACCTGTATCAGAATATTGTTTTCTCCTCTTACTAATTGTACTGTTTGTTGCTGTACAACCCGGCCTGCCTGGTCGGTTATCAGTAACCGCAGCCCGGTTTTGCCGGGAGCCACTACAGTAAAAGCCGTATTGTTGCTGGCCGGGTTAGGCTGCAGGTGCCCAATGGTCAGGCTCTCAATGTTGTTGCCGGTAACTTTTAACACTTTGCTGTAGATAATGCCACCTTGTTTGTCAACTATTTTTAAGCGATAGTAAACAATGGCTGCAGGGGCATTGCCATCGGTAAAGCTGTATAACAAAGTACCGGTGTTGTTGCCATTTGCAGCCTGGCTAGCCACGTTGCCTATTTTATTAAACACAGATCCATCCGCCGAACTTTCCACGTCAAAATAAGCACAGTTTCTTTCAATGGCGGTGGCCCAGGTTAATTTATTTTGATAGCCCTGTGGCAGTACCTGCCAGTTGCCCAGCACTGCCGTTAATGCATTACCACGGTGTATAAAAAAGCTGCTGAAAGAATTCACATCAAACTCCAGGTAATAATTACCCAGGTAGCCCTGTGCACTGTTGCTCACAACAAATGTATTGTTGCTGTTTGGCTGGGCAGGGCAGTTCGCACCTACTTTGGTAATGTTTAAGTTGTTAATGTTAGCCAGTGGATCGGCAGCCTGCAGGGCAGCCAGTTCAGCAGCGGTAAGGTACAGGCGAACACCTACGGGGCTGCTGGGTTGTACCTTAGGCTGTATGCTCACATTGCGGTCAAGGTAAAAGCGGCCATTCAGGTCCTGCTGCGTGGGGCCATTGTTAACATACACGGTGGTTTTCACCGTATCCAATTGGTTGCCGCGGGCATTTACCTCGGCTATTACCGCACCGCTTACATCATACAGTTTTTGCCAGGTATTGGTATTATTGTTACTGTTTTTAATCACTACCGTGGTGCCAGGTATGCAGGTATTGTAAGGCAGGCCGCTGGCAATGGCAGGCAAAGGATTGTTGCCAATGATAATGGTATAATCTTCTGTTTCGCCATACTGCAGTGTGTCGTAGGCGTTGGCCGCCAGTGTATCAGTATGATAGCGTATACGCATGCCCGTAATGCCGGTAAGCGCATTGGCTGGTATGCGTATTTCCATGCCCAGCAAGCCTACGGAGGGATTGGCTGAGCGGCTCAGTTTGCGGCTGAAACGTTCTCCATTTTCGAATACACCGTTCTGGTTAAAATCTATAAATACATCAGCCCGCTCCCATGGTGCTGTGGCAGCAGGGATATTGGTTTGTGCCGTTACCTCTGCATTATAAGTTTCTGTACGTTGCAATGTAGTGGTGCGGAAGGGCCCCGGGTTAAAAATAATATACCCGCCCGGCAAAGCATTAAAACCGCTGCCCGGGGGAGCATTGTTGCAACTGCTTGGGTTCACTATAGCGCCGCTGCCCGCAGGCTCGTTCATTTTTACATTTACAATGGTGGCATTGTTACAGCCGTTTTGGTTCACCGGCTGGCAATAGCACAGATAAAATGGATCCATGGGCAGTTGCAGTGCTGCGGAATTAGTAGTTTGATTGCCGCAGGGCGTAGTAATGCTGCGGCGGTAGTATGTGGCTGCCGTTTGCGTAGTGGTGAGTACACTGCTGGTGGCACCGCTGATATTGTTCCAGTTGCTGCCATCGGCCGAGCGCTGCCATTGGTAAGTGGCATTGGTGGTATCGCCTGCATTTACTACAGCCACCGTAAAGCTGCTGCCGGGGCAGGTACGTCCTGTACCTCTTACGGTGGTGCTGTTGTTGGCCAGGCTGCTGCCTGCCACAGTCACTTTTTTGATATTGGTATAAGCACTCAGGCTTACGCAACTGGTTTTGCACCGGTAATAGGTAGTTATCGTGGGTGATACGCTTATAATAAACATTTGTTGGGGTGGCCCGATGTCAACCCAGTTGATTGTATCGGCCGACTGTTGCCAGGTAAAGGTTACAAACGTACCCGTGGGCATTCCTTGTGTGATCGCCAGCAAGATGGGCGATGCCCCGCAGAACATCGTATCGGGGCCATTAACAATGCCCCCTGCCGGGCCTGTGAACATGATTTTTTCAGGCGTTGATAAAGCAGTGCTGCCATTAACGCAGCTTACCCTGCGGCGTAGCCAGGTAACCGGGTGCTGCGGCGTTAAGCTGTAAGAAGCACCGGTAGCCCCGGCAATATCGTTCCAGGTGGTACTGTCGGTACTCTGTTGCCATTGGTAGGTGCCGTTGCTGCCGCCCGATACATCCAACTGCGAATTGGTATAGGGGCATTGAAAACCGGTGCTGCTGCCATAGGCCGTGCCGCCCAAAAGGGCATTGATGGTAATCTTTACGGGTGCCGAGGCATTGCCCAACCCGCTGCAGCCCGCCATGCGCCGGTACCAGGTGGTACCCAGTGGCTGTGCCGTGCAGGTGCTGCTGGTTGCCCCGAAGATATTGTTCCAAACAGTACTGTCAGTTGATTGCTGCCATTGATAGGTATGCCCGGCTATGTTGAGCGTATTGCCCAGTGTGGCACTGTCGCCGCAATTTACGCTGCTTGTATTGGCCGTGGCCTGCCCGGCCAGCGGCCCTTTGATGGCTACTTTTTTAGCCGTTGAAAAAGCCGTAAAGCTGCCGCAGCCCGTTTGGCGGCGGTACCAGGTATCGGCAAACAAAACCGTGCGCAGGCTGTCGGTCGTGGCACCAGTGATGTTACTCCAGGTGCTGCCATCGGCCGATGACTGCCATTGAAAGCTGAGGCCGGGGTTATAAGAACTGCCTGTAACGGTAATGAGTATGTTATTGCTGCCGCAGTTTACCGTATCTGCTGCCAATGAAGCGCCGCCCAGGGGAGCCGTAACGGTTACTTTGGTACCCGATGAAAAAACAGTGCTGCCGCCGGTGCAGCTTACCTGCCTTCGGTAGAAACTGGTGGCCGTGGCGCTGGTCGTAAGCACATCGCTGGTGGCACCGGTAATATTTGTCCAGTTGGTACTGTCAGTTGATTGCTGCCATTGGTAGCTACCTGCCGTGCCGCCTGTAACCAGTACCGCAAACTGTCCAACACCGCAGGTATGAGCAGCCACAGTACTGCTGGCGGTGCCGCCCTGCAATACGATGGAACTGACTTTTACCTGGGCAGAAAAATTTTCAAATGTGCTGCAGGCAATGCGGCGGCGGTAGTATGTAGTGGTATTTTGCGCCGTACGCAGGCTGTCGCCCACTGCCCCGGCTATATTGTTCCAGTTGGTACTGTCAGCACTGCTTTGCCATTGAAAGCTGATGCCCTCCTGGCCACTGGCGCCTGTTACTTTTAAAGTGATGCTGTCGGTTCCGCATACACTGATTTTGTTGCTGAGTGTGGTGCCACCTGCGGGTGTGCTTGTACAGGCCGAAGCCACAATGCGTACTATGTAGTCCTCCGTTTCACCGCTGCCTTCGTAATGGCTGCATGCATCCGCACCCACGCCGCTTACATAAGTACGCACCCGCAGCCCGGTAAGGCCGGTATCATTGGTGGGCGGAATGGTATAGCTGAATACAAAAGTCCGTTCATTATTGGTCAATGTAAAAAAGAAAGGCCCGGCAATCTGCTCACTGGCTTCAAATACACCATTGCGGTTCATATCCAGCCACACAACGCCCCTTGTTTGTGCCAAGCCGTTTATTTTGTAATTATAAGCAGTACCCCTTGCCACCTCACCAGTGGTATTACCGCTTGCCGGAAACAGGTTGTAAGGCTGGTTGGCAAAGCTGTATCCCTGTGAAGTAGGGGAGTTAAGTGTGGTGCCCACTATCCTTACCAACCCGCATGAATTGAACCCGCTGGTATTGTAGGGATAGCCCGGTATGCAGTAGCTTTCATAAAAAGGCTTTGTCTTTATTTCCAGTGCTGTGGAAGTGTATGTGGTTCCACCACCCTCACAGGTAGTTTTGCGCCTGTACCAGCCGTTGGCTGTTATCTGCTTAGTGAAGAAAGGCTTATTGGCCCCGCTTATATCTGCCCAACTGCTGTTATCAGCACTCTGTTGCCATTGATAACTAAGCGCCGGGCTGCTGGAAGAACCGTTAACCTGGATAGTAACAGTAGCACCTTTATCTACGTAATTGTTCCCCACCACAGCAGCACCACCTGCTATCGGGCCACTGGCGCAGGTAGCCGCTGCATTGGGTGTAAAACGGAATATTTTGCCGCTGGCAGGATGACATTGAATGGTGATATAACTTCCTCCTGCCTGCAAAGCCACATTGTTCCAGTTGTATTTATCAGCCGTATTTACGGTAAGTGTATCGCTGCCGTTGCGCAGGCCAACCTGTACCGGATGCTTTACAGCGCCACAGGCAGTGCCTGATAAATAGGGTACCCATGTAAACGTTCCGTACACAAATTCAATAACATTACTGGTTTCGTACAGCCTTATCTGGCAACTCTTGGTTTGCGTGTAGCTGCCGCAGCCATCAAAATAAATGGAGCCGGTTGCCTCCAGCACACATACCCGGTTGGGCGCCAGCCCTTCGGTGGTTACTTTTTGTATGGCGTCAAAAGATTCAAATTCGCAGGCCGATATGCGGGTAGTGCCCAGCAAAGCGTCGTTGCCCATTACCATATAATTGATGCGTGGCGTAATACCCCATTGACCGTAAATAGCAAGGCTGAATGTGCTGTAGTTGGTACCTGCATAGTTAAAGGTAAAGCCGATGGGTATTATGGCTGGTGTATTTGTTACGAGATTGAGCGTGGTACCCCCACTAACCGGCGTATAAGTGCCACTCGTTTCAGTAAATGTGTACTGCCTGTCTAACTGGGCAAAGGTAAAAGCTGTGAGGAGTAAACTTATGAACAGGGTAAAAATCAGTTTCATACTGGTTTTGGTTTAGTTACAGGATTGGTTTTATCAGGGAGCAAAACGCAAAAATCAATCATCTATTGTACTGATTTTCCTTATTTTTAGGTATGGAACAATCCGCAACATACATACAGGTAAAGGGCCTGCTTAAACCGCAGGAACTGGCAGCAATAGATGAGTTACTGGTTCAATCAACATTTACCGATGGCAGGCTCACAGCCACAGGTGCAGCACAGCAGGTAAAAAATAACCTTCAACTGTCGCCAGGTAGTGAAACAGCAGCACAACTGCAGGCTATCATACTCAATGCCATATCCCAAAGTCCGATGATACAGGCCGCCATTATGCCCAAAATGGTGCTGCCCCCACTGTTCAGCCGCTATGAAGCTGGAATGCAGTATGGCTGGCATGTTGATAGTCCGCTTGCCGGGCAAATGCCCACCATCCGCTCCGATGTAAGTATGACCGTTTTTTTAGCCGAACCGGCCAGTTACCAGGGTGGGGAGCTGGTGATACAAACAGAAGCAGGGAATATGGCGTATAAGCTGAATAAAGGTGATGCCATCATTTATCCCACTACCCGCCTCCATGTGGTAAACCCTGTAGTTTCAGGTACAAGGCAGGTAGCGGTAACCTGGATGCAGTGCGCTGTAAAAGAAGCCGGTAAAAGGGAACTTTTACTGCAATTAAATACCGCACAGCAGATGGTGTACCAAAGAAATCCGCAGGCACCAGAATACCTGGTGCTGCAGCAGGTGTACAGCAACCTGGTGCGAATGTGGGTGGATCTGTAATAAATATTCCA
>JANMDL010000944.1:0-1505 GCA_031376295.1 Chitinophagales bacterium | reverse complement strand
CAAAAAAAGCAGCCTGCGTGGTATAGCCAGTTTCAGCAAGACCGTATTCCTTTGCCATTTCGGTAAAGCCCAGTTTATGGTTGTTGATAAAAAGCTGGTTTACCTGCCCCTTCATCACTTTTTCCTGGCCGGCATTACTTACATAAATGTCTAACCAGCCATCATGGTTTATGTCTGCAAAAACCACGCCCGTGCTCCATTGCCCAGTTGAGGCAATACCTGCCTTAGCTGTAATATCCTCAAACTGCATATTGCCTTTATTAAGGTACAGCTTATTTTGCCCCATATTGCTGGTAAAAAACACATCGGCCAGCCCATCATTATTAATATCGCCCATACCCACACCGCCACCATTGTAAAAGTTGCGGTAGGTAAAAATGTTTATGTCCTTTGTATTGCTTACGGTATTGGTAAAATTGATGCCGGTATTGTCCAGCAGTTCAAACAGTGCCGGGGCTTTTTTTCCTTTGCAACCAGTAAGCAAAAAGACACCTGCAATAAGTATACAAACAATATGTTTCAGCTTATTCATCCTGCAATAAATCATTGGCTGCAAGATATTTTATTTGGCGGGATATGCCATATTTTAAGCTTGAGTTTTACGCTGCAAAGAATGAATAAAAATTTTCTGTTATATCCCCAAAACAAAGAGGCCATCAATTAAGATGGCCTCCTGCATTAATCATTATGAGAGATACTATTAATAGCCTGGATTCTGAGTCAGGTTGGCATTTACAGCCAACTGCTGGTTAGGTATCGGGAAAACAAGGTATTTGTTATCTGATGTACCTGGCTTGAGTGAATTTGGCAGTAAGAATTTGCCAAACCGAACCTGGTCGGTACGGCGCATTCCTTCCCAATAAAACTCACGGCCTCTTTCGTCAACTAACTGATCCAAGTTAACAGAGCCCAATGCTGCGGCTCCTGCCCTTGCACGTACAATATTTACGATTGCAAGTGGTGTAGTGGGTGCTACTGCAGTAGGTGTACCACCCCTGAGTATTGCTTCAGCTTTCATCATCAGCACATCAGTATACCTGTACACTACGTAATCGTTATTTGAATTGTCACCTGAAAGATAATCTGGGGGATACTTGATAACCCTGATACCTGTAACTTCCAGGTTATTGCCTGTTTCTTTTAAAGATACTGTTGGCGTGAATGATAATGGAGCTCCTTTCCTGTCTTTCAGGGCTACACCATTCTGGTCAAACTGCTGACCAACCAGGAAACCTGGTCTGATACCGGAAACATTGGTTACACCGGGATAAGCGTTACCGCCCCTGCGTGCATCAGCCGCATCAAACTTGCTGTAAAAATCAGCCAGTGTGGTAAAACCATTCCAGCCACTTGGGTTTTGATTGTAATGCAAAGTGCAGAACCAACGGCTGCGTACATTACCACTTGATGAACCACCGAGATTTTGAAGTGAGTAAATCAACTCACTACCGATTGCATCATTGTTGGGTGCAAAATTGTCAAAATAATTGGCCGTTAAAGAATAT
>JANMDL010000928.1:0-4453 GCA_031376295.1 Chitinophagales bacterium | reverse complement strand
CAACTAGTTGGAACCTTTGAATTGGCAATAAAATTTTGAAACTGACCCATTACCAGCTTTTTACAAAATCCCAAAAAAAAACCATATCCTTTATTTTAATAATTATTTTTAGTGATAAACTGCCGAAATAACCGTTTTACAATTTAAAAAATCAGGTCTTTCATTATCTTTGCGCCACAAAATCAATATATGAGTAACAGAACTTTTACTATGATCAAGCCGGACGCAACGGAGAAGGGTTATACCGGCGGTATTTTAAAGATGATTAATGAGGCGGGTTTCAGGATTGCAGCCATGAAAATGATACACCTCGGCACTGCAAAAGCAGGTGAGTTTTATGCAGTACACAGCGAAAGGCCATTTTATGGCGAACTGGTGGAGTTTATGAGCCGCGGCCCCATCACTGCAGCCATACTGGAAAAAGACAATGCAGTGGAAGATTTCCGCAAGCTGATTGGTGCTACCAACCCGGCCAATGCCGAAGAGGGTACTATCCGCAAAATATATGCGGCTTCTATTGGCGAAAATGCAGTACATGGAAGCGATAGTGATGAAAATGCGGCTATCGAAGGCGCTTTTTTCTTTAGTAAACTGGAGCAGTTTTAAACATTTACCTTCACACCTTGTATAAATAGTAAGCCCCGGTTTCGGCCGGGGCTACTTTTTTTCCAAACACAAACAAATGGGGGTCTACTGGTTTTGTTTAATAAGGGTTTCGGTACGGCTATTAAACGGACTATATTAAATATTATTGCATACAAGCCAAAAAAATGAAGGTAAGTTTAACCATTCTGCGCTATCGCAGGCGCTATATTCCCTTTGCCTTTCTGGCCATGGCGCTGTTTCGCCTGCCTTTGTGGCGCAATAAAAACATATCTTTTTACAAATTAATGGGAAGTGGCAAAAACGGCACTTTCGATAAAACACCCGACCTGCAGCAGTGGGCCATTATGGCTGCATTTAATGAAACTGCATGGCAGGATTCCGGGATTTTGGAGCAAAATGAATATGTGAAACAGCTTTATGGCCGCTTTATTGCGGGCTGGTTAAAACTGTTTAATTGCGAAGTTTGGACCGTATTACTGGAACCTACCGAGGGCCATGGTAAATGGGACGGTAAGGAGCCTTTTGGCAAATTACCCAAACAAAGCAGTCTGCAGGGGCCGGTAGCTGTACTAACCCGTGCCACCATACGCATCAGCCGGCTAAAGCAGTTTTGGGCAAATGTAGATGGGGTGGCCAGCAAAATGAGTAGCTCCGATGGATTCATTACTTCCCTGGGTGTAGGCGAAGTACCCTGGATAAAGCAGGCCACTTTCAGCGTATGGCAGAGCCGGGAAGCCATGCGGAATTTTGCTTATAAAATGAAGGAACACGCCGAAGTAGTGCGTAAAACGCATGAAGAAAAATGGTACAGCGAGGATATGTTTGTACGTTTCCGCATCCTCAATAGTAACGGAACCATCAATAAGCAAAATCCTTTAAAGAATATCACCAGTCAATAATCTAAGCAGTGCTAACCCAGGAGGGGGTGCAATGCCAGTTGCAAAAATAATAATAAGGGAGGCCTAAACCCCGCAGGGGTGACATGTTTTATTCAAGCATCATCCTAATTTAAACGACATTGAGTAATCAATAAGCAAATCAGGCCCCGGTAATATAAAAACCGCATATTTGGTTCCTTATTATTAAATCCACCTATTTAATAAGCTTTGCCGGTATAAATTGTAGCTTTGCCAGTACAACAATTGCACTGCCGCAGGTAGTTTTTTTATGAAGAATATAAAATTGATAGAGGTACCTTCAGAAATTGGTGCAGGCACAAGGGGCGCAAGCCTGGGCATAGATGCCATTAAGATTGCTGCACTCGATTTTATGAGTAATTTTTTTGTGCATTTTCCTTCCGAAAAAATAGAGGTTGAAAACAAACTGCTTTTTGAACCCATACAATCGCCGTATGCCAAGCGGGTAAATGGTGTGATTACCATGTATGAGCGCATCAGCAAAGCGGTATACGATTCCATTAAAGGAAATTTTTTTCCCGTTGTACTTAGTGGCGACCATAGCAATGCCGGCGGCACCATCATTGGTATTAAAATGGCCAAACCCAAGAGCAAACTGGGGGTGATATGGATTGATGCCCACGCTGATTTGCACACCCCCTACACCACTCCATCGGGCAATATGCACGGTATGCCCCTGGCTACGGCCATTGCAGAAGATAACGAGGAAAATAAGGCGCACGACCTTGATGATAAGACAAGGGATGCCTGGAACACCCTGAAAACAATGGGTAAAATAAGCCCCAAAGTATTGCCCGAAGACATTGTACTCATTTCGCTCAGGGATTTTGAGAAAGAAGAGAAAGCCATTATTGAGAAGTATGGTATTAAAGTTATCAGCACGGCAGAAGTAAGGCGCATTGGTGTGGAAAATGTGAGCCGGAAAGTACTGCGCTACCTCAGCGACTGTACTGATATTTATGTAAGTTTTGATGTGGACAGCCTTGATTCTTCCATCTCCAAAGGCACGGGCACTCCGGTAAGCAATGGTTTAAAAGAAAGGGAAGCAGAGGATTTGATAAGTAAATTTATGCAGAACAGAAAAATCTGCTGTTTTGAAATAACTGAAGTGAACCCTACACTTGATAAAGAGAACCTGATGGCAGAGATTGCCTTTAACATCCTGCAGCGCAGCGTAAACGTATTAATGATGAACTGATGAAACAATTTTTATGTACCCTGCTGCTTACTCTTATCTGCTGCCACAGCATCACTGCCCAGGATAAAATATACACCGATTCCTTAAAAAAGTTTCAGCAGAAATATGTGCAGGAGCATGAAGTGGTAACCGGTAAAAACAAAAAACTGTTCCGCTTTTTTCCTGTTAATAAAAAATACCTGGTAACCTGTACGTTTGAGGCAATTACCGATACTGCTGGCTTTATTATGAAAACCTCCGGATCCATCAGCAAAAAACATTACCGCTACGGCAAACTGCGTTTTACTATTAACGGTATTGAACTGCAACTCACTATTTACCAGAGCGATAAGCTGATGAATACACCTGAATATGCGGATTACCTGTTTGTACCCTTTACTGATGCCACAACCGGCGATGATACTTATGGCAGCGGCCGCTACCTCGATCTGCGGCTGGCTGATATCAAAAAAAATACTGTGCTGCTCGATTTCAATAAATGCTACAACCCTTACTGCGCCTATACTTCCGGCTACAACTGCCCCATCCCGCCAAAAGAAAACAAGTTGGCTGTTGCAATAAAAGCGGGAGAAAAATTATTTCCAAAGCATTTACACTAAAAGAAAAGATGCAAACCACATCACATATACTGATGGTGCGCCCGGCACGCTTTGGCTATAATACGGAAACAGCCGTGAACAACAGTTTTCAACAACCTGATACCGGGAACGATACAGCCGCAGAAGCCCTGAAGGAATTTGATGAAATGGTGAGCATGCTGCATAACAATAAAATGGAGGTAACCGTAGTACAGGATACCCCGGAGCCATTTACGCCGGATGCAATCTTTCCCAATAACTGGTTTTCAATACATGAAGATGGGTTATTGATACTGTACCCCATGTTTGCACAAAACAGGCAACTGGAGCGTACAAAAGCAGTATTGGATACAATAAAGAAAAAAATTACCCCTGTAAAGCAAACAGACCTCACCAGTTATGAACTGCAGGGTATTTTTCTGGAAGGAACTGGCAGCATGGTACTTGACAGGGTTAACCGCATGGCTTATGCCTGCCTTTCGCAGCGTACAAATGAGCAATTGGTGCAGGAATGGTGCAGGCTGATGGCGTACAAACCTGTGCTGTTTACTGCTGCAGATACGGGCAAACAGCCCATTTATCATACCAATGTAATGATGTGTGTTGCCACGCAATATGCCGTTGTGTGCCTTGAAAGTATTGCTGATACTGCAGAACGGGCAATCGTTACGAATAGCCTTACCGCCACTGGAAAAGACATCATTGAAATTACGCTTTCGCAGGTAAACAGGTTTGCAGGCAATATGCTGCAAGTATCAACTACTGATGGCGAAAATCTGCTGGTAATGTCTTCGCAGGCATATACTGCTTTAACGGAAATTCAGCTCAGGAGACTGAAGCAATATAACCGCATACTGCACACAACACTCAATACCATTGAAACTGCAGGTGGCGGAAGTGCCCGGTGCATGATGGCAGAGATATTTTAATACTCACTTTACTCCCGTTTAAGGTTGGGTATGCAACAGGCGTTGAGTAATAACTGCTTGCGATACAATCATAACCTTGCCAAATTACCAATTCTGCCCTCCACATCCTCATTTCCCAAATACCCTATTCCCCAATTCCCTTACCTTTGCGCCTTAATAAAAATTCGTCATTAAAAACAGTAAGCAGTTATGGCTTTAAAGGCAGGAATCGTGGGCTTACCCAAT
>JANMDL010000903.1:0-1757 GCA_031376295.1 Chitinophagales bacterium | reverse complement strand
CGTTAGCATTACAAGCCAATACAACGGCGACTAGCAATGACTCTATCACTTATACCATCACCGGAGCTACTGATTTATTTGTAAATGGTACTTATCAGTTGGAAGCTTGCAGCAATGGGGCTTCAAACACTGGAAGTCCTCCTGGAAGTATTCAAGACATAGCATTTGTAAAAGCCACCGATGCCAATACATTAGCTTTTATGAAAGGAGCGATACTAGGTACGGCTTATGCTGCGCTTGTTATTGAGATCAAATTTTATCATCCTGGTGCAAACACACCTTATTATTCCATAAAAGCCACAAACAATGTTATTACTTCTAAAAATGTGAGCTCTAGTATTATGGCTAGCTATATTACTGAAGATATAACAATTAAGCCTATTGTAATCGGATTTAAAAATTGGGTAAACAATACTAGCTTTGCCATTAATACTGCAACAAATAGCCCAACTTCTTATTAAGAAGACTTTTCTTGTCGTTATAATCACAACAGAATGTCGGGACTATGTCTAGTTAAATGAGTCTCGATTGATGAAAAATTGAACTAATTTTTAACTGTAGGAAGCTAGAGAATTGTATCTCTAAAATAAAACTTACTTTCAAAAAGAAATTATACTGAAACTAAAATAAGTATTAAGCATAATTTCATTTAACCCAGGTTTTGCAGGCATTTCAGCTTATGAGCAACGATAAAAAACCATCATGAGGGCCGTAAAGAAATGGTCCCAAACCATTTTAGGCGTGAACTGTGAGACACTTCTCACAGCAACAACATAAGACAACTGTGACACACTTGTCACAGCATATTCTTAAGATTCAACTGCAAACTCTGGGTTTAAATGGACAAGCAAATATTTGTGCGTCCTTTAGTTTTTTCCTTGAAAAGGAACAGTAATGCCTACATAAGGAATACCTATAATATCTTCAAAATCATTTGCCCGCATCAATCCAAAGTCAAATGACATTTTTTTGGCTGCAAATCTGGCTCCGAACATAAAAAATCCGTTTTCAAGTTTTGTATCAAAAAAGTTTTCAGAAATAAGAAACATTCTTTTGGACACCCTTAGCAGCCCATTGATGGTAATGTAATTTAAGTCATTAAAATCATCGAAATTATCAAAATTAAAACCCCTGCCGTATCCCACTGTAATATTGCCATCTTTGGGACCAAGCGTTATAGAAGCCGAAGGAATGAGGCCGAAATTGTCTCCAAAATTATTGGCAAGAACACCAACATTGAACCTTACATTGTGTCCCCCACCAAAATTGTAATTGGCATTTAACCAGTCGGGAGTTTTGTCTCCTCCCAATAAAAAAGTAGGTATAATACCCACTCCCATCGAGAATCTGTCTGAAAATCCGTAACCAAGATAATTGAAAAGTATCATACTGTTTTGATAATAGGCTTCCCCAGCTTTCAATCCATATCCATTGGTATTTACAAAATACTTAGAAAAGTGTACATTTTGCAACACCTCACCACCATATGCTTCTGCTTCATTGAATTCTGATTGATGTTCAACAATGGATCTTTTAAGGGTGATTTCTCCCAATTCTTTGGTGGATAGTATTATCGATTCCTTATTTTTCTTTGACAATTGTACCTATAAAGGTATTGCCATCTTTTGTTTCGAAAATGTATTTTTTTTGTGTGTTTTGCGCCAGTAATACTAAGTTTGTTAATAAAAAGGCAAATAAAATGGCGGTTTTAATAGTAAGATTCATCTTAATTTTTTTTGGTTAGCAGATTAATAACT
>JANMDL010000289.1:0-3346 GCA_031376295.1 Chitinophagales bacterium | reverse complement strand
TTTTATACTTTTGTTCCTATCGTTTTTTTTGCTTACAGGTTATTTAATAATTATATTTTAAACTAAATACATTGCATTATGATTAAAAATTTAATTCATTCAATGATTGTTTGTCCTGAAGTGTCAAAGAATTACCCATCAATTTCGCATGGTAAAGGGCCTTATATTTTTGATACTGGTGCTGCAGTTCAACTCACTCAGTAAACCTTTTATTGTATTAACCGAAATTTTCTTCTCTGTGATAGGTGTGTTGCTGGGCTATGCTATGACGGGGATGACCATTGCCACCATCATGCTGGGTGTGGGCATCATCGGCCTTGCCGGTATTGTAATTAAAAATGGTATACTGCTGATAGAATTTACCGATGAGCTGCGTGGCAGGGGCATGAAAACAAGAGAAGCAGCCATACAGGCAGGCAGTATCCGCATCATACCCGTAATGCTTACAGCTGTGGCTACCATACTCGGCCTGTTGCCGCTGGCTGTTGGTTTTAATATTGATTTCGTTTCTTTCTTTCAGCACCTCAACCCGCATATCTTTTTTGGTGGCGATAGCGTGGTGTTTTGGGGGCCGCTTAGCTGGACGATCATTTTCGGTTTGATATTCGCATTCTTCCTTACGCTGGTGATGGTACCAAGTATGTACATCATAGCTGAAAGATTGCGCAGACCCATGGACAAATTCTATGGCACAAAGTTCATTGCACTTCTCGGCTTTACAGGCCCGCTGTTCTTCCTCTTTGTAGGCATCATGTATCTTGTACGAAGGATACAGGGCAAACGGGTATGGAACGGAGTACCACGCATGGCGAAAAAATGATAACTTGTTGGTTTTAAATACAATGCTGTTCCATAATGGGGCAGCATTTTTTTTGTTCCTCGCCCCACCCTGAAGGGCGGGGCAATGGAATTTGAAGGGCGAGGTAATGGATTATGCAAGGACGAGGCAATGAATTATGCAGGGATGAGACAATGAATTATGCAGGGATGAGACAATGCATTACTAAGAATGGGGCAATGGATGCTGAAGGTCGGGTACATCCTTCGCCGCCGATTTCTATGACCAACGGCCAAAACATATAGCCAAAATTACCTGAATTGCATTTTTTTTCCTATTTTGTAAAAAAGGAGGATGCCATGTACAGGAAGTTTTTACTTATTGCAGTATCCCTGTTGTGCCTTTCAGCAGGTAACGCACAGCAACCCAATCAGCAAAAAAAACCAACAGCCGACAGCCTGGTAATTACTAAACCAATCAGTCCGGCAGAAAATGCAGCACGCAAAAAAGCCTTCTTAAAAAGCAGCTATATCGCTGTACCATTAATAGTGCTTGGTATTTACAACAACGATGATGATGGCTTTATTGATAAATATGAGCTGTGGGAAGACCGCAATGAACATGCTGCCAATTTTCATTCAAAAATGGATGATTACCTGCAATTTGCCCCTGCAGTTGCCGTATATTTTATGAATGCCATTGGCAAAAAAGGCAAACATGATGTGCTGAACCAGAGCATTTTGCTTTTAAAATCCGAACTGATTATGAATGCCATTGTACATCCTTTAAAAAAATATTCTTACATATTACGTCCCGATGAAAGCAACTACAGGTCATTCCCATCGGGGCATACCGCACAGGCTTTTATTTCAGCCGAGTTGCTCAGGAAGGAGTATGGCAATCGTTATCCCGGGCTGGCTGCAGCAGGTTATCTAACCGCAATCGCTGTTGGCTCTTTACGCATACTCAACAACAAACACTGGATAACGGATGTGCTGGCTGGTGCAGGTATCGGCATCCTCTCAGTAAACCTTGCTTACCTCACACACCGGTATCGCTGGCAGTGGGGCAAAAAGAAAATACAGTTTGTGCCAACCTATAACGGCCTGGGACCCGGCATTTATATAAACTACAGTTTGGGTAAATAGTTTTTATGATAAAATTACAACTGTTTATCCTGCTGATGCTGTCGCTGCCTGCACTTTGCCAGCAAGGCAATAATGCTGACAGCCCCCGCATTAACTCTATTGCTCAACCACCTAAGCAAAAGCCCTTTCGTTTTATCACCAATGTGCCCTCCAGCTTATTACAGATAGCAAAAGCGCCGTTTAAAAAAAGCAACCTGAAGGGCTTGCTGATAACAGCCGGAGCAACTGCACTGCTGCTGCCCTTTGACCAGCAAATAACTGATGGTGTAAAACACTTCAGCAGGCAGATAGACCTTAGAGCCGAAACAGATTTTAAAGTGCCGGTAAAATGGGGCAACACAAAAATTTTAAAAATTCCTCAAAACCTTAACAGCGCACTGTACCAGGTGGGCGAAGGAGGCACTTCCATGCTGCTGGCCGGAGGCCTTTTTGTGTATGGAAAAATTACACACAACAAAAGAGCAATATACACCGCCGCTGATCTTACTGAAACTTTTATCACCATGGGCATTACCACGCAGGTGATAAAGCGCATCACAGGCAGGCAGAGCCCTTTTATGGCAACAGTACCCGGCGGGCAATGGAATCCTTTTCCATCTTTCAGCAACTATCAAACTAACACTTCCAATTACGATGCCTTTTCCTCTGGGCATTTAGCTACCATGATGGCAACTGTTACCACACTGGTACTTAATTACCCTGAAAAAAAATGGATAAAACCCGTTGGCTATTCATTAATGGCCCTCAGCAGTTTTGCCATGATAAATACGGATGTACACTGGATAGCCGATTACCCGCTTGCTTTGGCGCTTGGCTATGTGGCAGCTAAAATAACACACCTGCGCAACCATCCGAAGAAAAAAATTACCCAGGTTCAATTCTGATAGTTTACTGCAGGCTTTTATTTCCATTCATCATAATTTAATACCTGCCTGTTTTGTATAAATGTTAACTTGAAAAAAAATGATGCATGACAAAAATATTATTTAGCCTTTTCGCTGCCCTGTTCTTATTTTCCTGTACTCAAAAAAAAGATAATAATGAGGCGGCCGAACTAAACCAGCTCGCCGGAAAATACATACACCTCGGCCTCGCCATTGGCCAGTACGATGGTGATTTTGTAGATGCCTATTATGGCCCCGACTCATTAAAACCCACCGGCCCAAAAGCCGCTGTGTTTCCTAAAGACAGCCTGCTGAAAGCCACAGCCGAACTAAAAGCTGCATTTACCTCAATAGCCACAGTTACTACAAGCGATACCCTGCGCACCCGTGCCAACTGGATCGGCAGCCAGCTCACCGCCTTTGAACGGCGCATCAAAATATTCAGTGGCCAGCTCAGCAGTTTTGATGAAGAAGCTGCCGAACTCTTTGGCACCAAAGCACCCACCAATACTGAGGATTATTTTAAGGCACTGGTA
>JANMDL010000885.1:0-9021 GCA_031376295.1 Chitinophagales bacterium | reverse complement strand
CAACACCGCCGCCAATTTCCGGATCCATTCCTGAATAATTAGTGATGGTGAGCAGATTTTGCGAACTGATGTACAGTTGTGTTTTCTTCAGCTTTGCTTTATCCGTCCACTTACCGGGAAGTGTATATGCAAAACGCATGTTTTTGATGCGCAGGTAAGAGGCCTCTTCCACAAACCTGTCGGAAACCCGGTTGTTGCCATTGGGATCGTTGAGGGCAAGCCTCGGCATGCTGTTGCTGGTGCCGGGTGCCGTCCAGCGGCCAATTACATCATTGGAATAGTTACCATTACTCACACCACCCTCAGTGTACCAGCGGGCAAAGTTGAGTACTTTATTTCCCTGTGAACCCTGCAAAAAAACAGTGAGTTCAAAATTCTTATATACAAATGTATTGGTGAAGCCATAAGTAAAAGTAGGGTTGGCATTACCGATATTGGCCCTGTCTTCGTTGTTGATGATACCATCGCCATTCAGGTCTTTAAATTTAATATCGCCGGGTGCAGTACTTGTAGTTGGGTCGGTGCCTGCTGTTTGCACCGCATGGCTGGCAATTTCAGCATAGGATTGAAAGATACCTTCGGTTATAAAGCCAAAAAAGAAATTGGCTGGCGAACCCTGTATGGTACGCAGGCTTCCACCGGTGATGCGGGTAAAGCCTCCATCAAGCGGGGCAGACAATCCTAAAGAAATCACTTTGTTTTTATACACCCCTATCACCGCATTGGCATTCCAGGTTAATCCTCCCGTTTGCAGTATGCGGCCATTCAGGCTGATATCAATACCCCTGTTTTGCAAAGTACCAGTATTAAACGGAACCGCTTCATAAGTACCCGACACAAAGGGTGGTGCTACATATAATATCAAATCTTTAGAGCGGCGCTGGTAAACATCTATAGAAAAGCCAAGGCGGTTTTTAAATATACTGCCATCAAAACCCACATTCACCTGCTCATTTTTTTCCCATTTGATATCGGGGTTGTATGAGCGGCTTGGGGCTGCCCCGCTTACCACGCCACCCGAGCCGGATGAGTTGCCAAAAGTGTATTGAAAGCTTTGGTTGATGCTTTGAATAAAGGCATTGCCACCTACATTGGGATTGCCCGTGTAGCCGAAGCTGGCTCTTACTTTCAGATCATCCAGCCACTTTACGTTTGAGAGAAATTTCTCCTTCGTAAGGCGCCATGAGGCTGATGCGGATGGAAAAACAGCGAATTTATTTTTGGGTGCAAAATTAGAACTGCCATCCCTGCGAACGGTCACTTCAAGTGTACCACGATTATCAAAATCATATTTAACCCTGCCAAACCAGGAGATAAGGCGGCTGTTTATGCCATCTTCTGAGGCGTTGTATGTTTGTGAAATATCGGTAGCCCTGAAGATCTGATCGTTAAGCACAGGAATATTTTGTGTAAAATTACCGCCCCTGCCGGCTACTACATAAGAGTAGCGGTTTTCCTGGAAGGTATGCCCTGCATCAAAGTTGAATTTGTGTTTTTCTTTAAATGTTTTAGTATAATTGAGTGTGTATTCTGCCAGGTAATCGGGGTATAATCCTTTTTGCACACTGTAGCCGGTTTGTATAAAGGGCCTTCCACCTGATGATGGTGTTGCAGGGCTGAAATTATTGATTTCCTGGTACACAAAATCAGCACCAAAAGATGCTTTGAATCTCAAATCTTTCAGCAGGTTGATTTCTGCAAAAACATTACCATTGATGCGGTATTTAATGTTTTTGTTTCTGGGTACTTCCAGTTGATATATTGGATTAGGTTCATTAAAACCATCTGTGCTGCCGCTGCCACCCGCATAAGTACCGTCTGCATTACGGGGTGATACTGTTGGTGGCGATGTAAGTGCCAGGATATTGATGCTGTTAAAAGCAGTATAAGTATCAGCTCCATGCTCAATAAATTTGCTCATAGCAAGTGTGTTGCCTACTTTAATGCGGTTATTCACTTTTACATCGCCGTTAAAACGCAGGTTAAATCTTTCAAAATCGGTTTTATACAATATGCCGTCCTGCTGAAAATAGCCTGCCGAAAACATGTATTGCGATTTTTCTGAGCCGCCGGTAGCTGTAATACTCACATTCTGCATGGCTGCTTTTCTGTAAATTTCATTCAGCCAGTTGGTACCCTTACCATATTGTGTTTCAATGGCATTAAAATCGGATAGTTTGGCCAATGGCTGTAACCCACTGGCAATACGTGCCTCGGTATTGAGGATGGCATATTGCCTTGCGTCCAGCATATCGGGTAATTGCCAGGCTTGCTGCAGCCCCCTGTATATGTCTACCGTTAAGGTGGTACGGCCGGGGCGCCCTCTTTTAGTAGTGATAACAATAACGCCATTAGAACCCCTTACACCATATATGGATGCGGCGGCGGCATCTTTCAATACGTCAATTGATTCAATGTCGCCTGTACCGAAGGAATTGAGTACATTATCGGCTCCCTGGTCGGGTAAGGGATAACCATCTACTACTACAAGGGGATTGTTAGTGCCGGTAAGTGAGGAAATACCCCTTATTCTTATACCGGTACCACCTGTACCACCGGGTGCACCGCTGCCCTGTACAATGGTAACACCTGCTACCCTGCCCTGCAATGCCTGTGCAGCATCTGCTACGGGAGTAGCATTAATTTCTTTGGCAGATACGGAGGATACGGCGGTAGACAGGTCTTTTCGTTTCCTGGTGCCATAGCCTACTACTACCACTTCATTCAGGTCTTTTCCGGCTTCTTCCATCTGAATTTCTATAAAACCAGCATTATTAACCTTGTAGCGTACTGGTGCAGAACCTGCATAAGTAAATAAAAGACTAGTGCCTTTGGGAACAGTAATGGAGAAATTACCATTAACATCTGTTGTAGTAATGGTTCGGGTGCCTTCTGCCGTAACGGTTACACCAATCAGGGGATCTCCGCTGGTTTTGTTCTTAACCTTGCCGGATACAGCAATACCCTGGCTGATACCCTGCTGCACAAAGCCGGCCAAAAACACAACAATACAGAGTAATTTAATTACTAATTTCATGAAGCAATCGTTTTAAGTTGACGAAAAAAAATCTTAGCAAACTGACCGTAAAGCTAACTTGTAGTACAACAAGTTTAAAATAAACAGCCACTTCATTAATACATCAAAAAATGTAAATTGTTGATTTATAGGCTATTTTCACTACATCATTACTACATCAATCAAAATAATTACCTTCACAGCACAAACGTTTGCGTAAAAAATGAAGAAAATACTGCTATTACTTTGTTTTCCCATTGGGGTATACTGCCAGAATACTATTGGCTTACCTGATGTGGTAAATTACTCCAAACAAGTATATAGTGCGGGACTGCAGAGCTGGGATATTAAGCAGGATAAAAATGGGCTTATCTATTTTGCCAATAATGAAGGGCTTTTAAGCTTTGATGGCCGTTACTGGAACCTTTACCCACTACCCAATAAAACAATTGTGCGGTCGGTTGAAATAGGGCCTGATGGAAAGATATATGTGGGAGGCCAGGATGAATTGGGGTATTTTTCTCCGGGGAGCAACGGCAGATTGCAATACCACTCATTAACAGACAGTATTCCTGAAAAAGAAAGGGTATTTGGCGATGTTTGGGACATTGCTTCTTTTAAACAGGGCATTTATTTTCGCTCGGCTTCAAAAATTTTCAGGTTCAGCAACCAGCCAGTGGTTACTTATAAGCCTGCCTCAGAATGGGGTTTTATGGGTATTTGTAATGGCCGGCTATATGCCCAGGACTTCAGGAACGGGCTGGTGTACTTTGAAAAGGAGACCTGGATACCCCTGGAAAAAATTAACAGCCTGCCTGTAAACGACCCGGTAACTGGCATCCTGCCTGCGCAAAAGGACAGCGCTCTTGTATCTACACTTAAAAATGGCCTTTTTACACTAGCTAATGATGGTATCAGCAAATTAGCATCAATCAATAACAGCCTTTTTGAAAATGAAAGGATTTATGCCGCTACTGCAGTAAATAATGGCTGGGTAGCCCTTGCCACCAACAATAGCGGCGTATATATTACTGACTATAAGGGTAATATTATACAACGTTTTTCACGCAATGAAGGACTGCAGAACAACAATGTGCTGAGCTGCTTTCCCGATAGCCAGGGCAATTTGTGGCTGGCACTGGATAATGGTATTGACTTCATTGCCTATAATAGTGCCATCAAACAGATAAAACCTTTTTTGCTGGACGGTTCAGGGTATACATCTATTATTTACCAGAACCGGTTTTATACAGGTACATCTGGAGGATTGTACAGTGTAGCGCTTCAGCCGCTAAAGGATCTGAGTTTCAGCAAGGGGGATTTTACACCCGTGAGCAATACAAAGGGGCAAACCTGGAGCCTGGCCGAAATCAACAACCAGTTGCTGCTGGGCCATCACGAAGGGGCTTTTGTAATCAGCAATAATGCCGCAAGGTCAATTTCGGCCAACCCTGGATTCTGGAATTTTATGCCCCTGTCCGGCACGTTTCCCACCCCGCTTGTAATTGCAGGTAATTATAAGGGGCTTTCATTTTTCAATTACAGCAATGGCAATTTTACAGAAGGGCTGCAAATACCGGGCTTTACTGAATCGAGCAGGTTTGTAGCTATTGACAAAGATGACAATACCTGGGTATCGCATCCCTACCATGGCGTGTACAAGCTCACAAAAGCAACGGATGGTAATTATGTGATTTATACATACACTGATAAAAAGGGCCTGCCTTCTACCCTCAATAATCATGTATACAAAATAAAGAATGAAGTGCTGGTAGCCTCAGAAAAGGGCATCTATATGTACAACTCGGCAAAAGACAGTTTTGAACCGGCTGCATTTTATCAGAAACTGCTGGGCAGCCAAAGCATCCGCTACCTGAAAGAGGATGCTGCAGGTAATACCTGGTTCATTCATGAAAAAACATTGGGTGTAATTGATTTTTCGGGTGGGGAACCGGCCGTTATTTACCTGCCTGAGCTGAACAATAAAATGCTGAGTGGTTTTGAATTTATTTATCCCGTAAATGACAATAATATTTTTATGGGCGGCGAAAAAGGTTTTTACCATATCAATTACCAAAAATACAAGCAAACAGTACCAAAGCTGCTGGTGCAGGTACGCACCCTGCGCATACAGGGCAAAACCGACAGCCTGCTTTTTGGCGGATACTTTACTGATACGGCTTCTGTGCAGGATGCTGGTACCATACCAAGTATAAGGCATGGCTGGAAAACAATACGGATAGAGTTCTCCTCATCACTATTTGGCTACCAATCAAATCTTGAATACAGTTACCGGCTGAATGGCTTTGACGACAACTGGAGCGGATGGTGGAACCGTACAGAGAAGGAGTATACGAACCTGCCCGCCGGTAATTATACTTTTGAAGTAAAAGTGCGCAACAACCTCGGTAACGAATCGGCTGTTTCAGCCTATACTTTTAGGGTACTGCCTCCCTGGTATTTTACCAACTGGGCAAAGCTGTTGTATTTACTGCTGGTGATGGCCGGCATTTACCTGGCGTACAAGCTGCTGCAAAAAAAATTCAGGCTGCAGCGGGCCAAATACGAGGCAGAGCAGGAAAAACTGCGGTACATACACGAACTGGAACGCAACAAAACAGTGAGTGAACTGGTGGCGCTGCGCAACGAAAAATTAGAAGCAGATATCAATTTTAAAAATTCAGAACTGGCATCATCGGCCATGCACTTAGTTAAAAAAGGCGAGTTACTTTCTAAATTAAAAGCTGAACTGGCACAGGTAATGAAGGGCTTTGATAACCCGCAGGCCGCAGCAGAGCTGAAGAAAATGATAAAAGCATTGAGTGAGGATGAGCATATTGACCAGGAGTGGGAGAAATTTGCCCATCACTTTGACAGGGTGCACAGCGATTTTGTAGTGGAGCTGAAGGAGAAACACCCAACCATTACCCCCAACGAAACAAAACTTTGCGCCTACCTGCGCATGAACCTGAGTACCAAGGAAATTGCACAACTGATGAACATATCGGTAAGGGGGGTAGAAATAAGCCGCTACCGACTGAGGAAGAAGCTGGGGATTACCCAGGAAACGAGTTTGTTTGATTATTTGATGGGTGTGAACAGTAAGAACGGGTAATAGTTACTGTTTATTTATGCTGCATTACGGGATGCACCGTGTAACATTTGTAACAAAAACAGGGTTTTACTTTACTTAACTTTACAAAATGAATAATCAAAAAAAACATTGGGAATCGGTTTACAGCACTAAAAAACCGGAAGAAGTAAGCTGGACAGAAGCTGAACCAAAAACATCGCTTGCCTTTATCCATTCATTCAATCTTTCAAAAAAAGCAAAAATTATTGATATTGGCGGCGGCGACAGCAAACTGGCAGATTGCCTGCTGGATGAGGGCTATGAAAATATTACCGTACTGGACATTTCAGCAAGCGCCCTTGATAAGGCAAAGCAACGACTGGGCAGCAGGGCAGGCAAAATAAAATGGGTGGTGAGCGACATTACTGATTTTAAGCCGTCAACTACTTATGATGTATGGCACGACAGGGCTACTTTCCATTTTTTAACCACACCTACCCAGGTAGAAAAGTACCTGCAAACAGCAAGGGCTTCCGTTTCCGGCTTTCTAACTATTGGTACTTTTTCAGAAAACGGGCCTGGAAAATGCAGCGGGCTGCCGGTAAAGCAATACAGTGAACAAAGCCTTTCAACCGAACTTAATAATGGCTTCAGTAAAATACGCTGCATTACCGAAGACCATATCACTCCTTTTAATACTGCGCAAAATTTCCTGTTCTGCAGTTTCAGGCGGCAACAGTAATCAATCAGGAATAAAACGGTATGTGTATGCTTAAATGCTACCACAGTGATATTTTATACAAAATGATCAGCTTCAACTTTGCAAATGTTCCCCTATTTTTGCAGGAGTGAAAATAATCGCTTTCATACTCGCTTTCTGGATGCTGGTGCTCAACTGCCTTCCCTGTGGTGATGCCGCCTGCGCTAATGAGCAGGAGGAAACTGCTTCTGGTATGCATAAAACCCATCAAGACCCCGGCAACGGTAATGATGATGATGACTGCTCTCCTTTTTGCTCCTGCAGTTGCTGCGGTGTAGTTGCATCCTTATCCATAAAGACCTCACAAACAGGTATTCAAACTAAGTTCATAAAAAAAACTCCCACCATCCTTACACAAAAAACCATACAGGTAAGCAACGCTGTATGGCAGCCTCCAAAGCCGGTTGATGTATCAGCGTAATTTTCTGCTGCCCTGTCAGCATCATCTTCCATTTTTACAAACATCATCATATTATAATGAAGCAATTTATCATTTTATTTGTGGCACTATGTGCCGTCAACCTGTTGTATGCACAACACAGCTTTACCGCCATTATTAAAAGCAGCAAAGAAAAACAGCCCCTCCCCGGCGCCACTGTTACCATAAAAAAAACGAACATTACTGCCATTGCAGACAGTAACGGCCTTGTAAGCATCAACAATATACCTGCAGGTGTGCAGCTGCTGGTGTTCAGCCATATCAGCCATAGCGAAAAGCCGGTGGAGTACCGCTTTCCGCTAACACAGCAAGGCCCTGCCGATGTATACCTTGATGAAGCGGAAGAAGAGGAGGAGGAAGTGATTGTAACTTCTACCCGCACCAGCCGCACCATTGCCAATACCCCCACCCGGGTGGAAACGATTAATGGCGAAGAACTGGATGAAAAAAACAATATGCGTCCTTCCAATGTATCCATGCTGCTGCACGAAAGCACCGGGCTGCAGGTGCAGCAAACCTCGGCCACTACTGGTAATGCTGGCATACGTATGCAGGGGCTGGATGGGCGCTACACCCAATTGCTTAAAAATGGCTATCCCAATTTTGGAAATTTTGCCAGCGGGCTGAGCATACTCGAAATTCCACCGCTGGATCTGAAACAGGTGGAAATAATAAAAGGACCTGCCTCTACACTGTATGGCGGAGGAGCTATTGCCGGTGTAATCAATTTTGTAAGCAGAACACCAAAGGATAAAGCGGTGTACGATGTTATGCTGAACCAGTCGAACATCGGCCAGTCGAATATTGGCGCTTTTGCTGCACACAAAAAAGGAAAGCTGGGCTACACCCTGCTGGCTGCTGTTAACTGGCAGCGGGCTTACGATGTGGATAATGATGATTTTTCTGAAGTACCCAAAAGCAGCAATTTCACCATCAGCCCAACGCTGTTTTATTATCCGGATGCTGCTACCACCATTATGGTTGGCAACAGCTTAACCAAAAGTAACAGTATGGGCGGTGATGTACAGGTAATTGGCGGTAAGGCGGATGCTTATCATATATATTTTGAAAAAAACCAAACCACCAGAAACACTACCCTGCTTGAACTGGAAAGACAACTGCACAACGGCAGCACCATCAAACTGAAACAGAGCTACAGTATTTTTAACAGAGATATAAATACCCCTGGTTATACATTCTCCGGATCAAACCAAAACAGTTTTACCGATGTTTCGTGGTTATGGAAGGGCAAGCAGCATGTATTCATCAGCGGTATTAACATCCTGTACGATCAATTCAGGCAGCAAAATACAGGTTTGCAGAACGCCCGGTCGTTTACCGCCGGCCTTTACCTGCAGGATACCTGGGACATTACTGAAAAACTAATACTGGAAACGGGCATCCGGTTTGACAATGTAACTTACCGCACTATCAATTACCGCAAAAACCAGGTTTTCTTTTTACCCAGGGTATCTGCATTGTTTAAATTTACAGAGAAAATAAGCTCCCGTATTGGTGGCGGATTAGGGTACAAAATACCATCCATTTTTACAGAACAAACTGAAGCCCTGCAGTACCGGGATATTTTACCATTGAGCAATGTAACAGCAGAAAAAAGCGCTGGCATTACTGCCGATATTGATTACAAAACCAGCATTGCAGAAGCGCTGTCTTTCAGCATCAACCAGCTTTTCTTTTATACGGCCATCAGCAACCCACTGGTGCTGCAGCCG
>JANMDL010000873.1:0-7397 GCA_031376295.1 Chitinophagales bacterium | reverse complement strand
AAACTATGCCCTCCCAATTCAAAAAAATTATCTGTTATCCCTATTTTATCAATACCCAATACTTCCTGCCAAACAGCAACCAATTGGGCCTCAAGTTCATTCCCGGGGGCAACATATTCTTTCCTTATTATATCTTCCCCGCTGATTCCCGGCAACTGCTTTCTGTCTATTTTTCCATTGGGGCTTAAAGGAAGGCTCCCCAATGCTATATAATAACCGGGTACCATGTAACCAGGTAACTTCCCTTGTAAATAATCCCGAATGCCTTCCTTCTCTAACAACGTTTCTGATACATAATAGGCAACTAATACTTTATCGCCGTTTAGTTCCTTTGCTTCTACCACTACCTGCTTTAACCCTTCGTTGTATTGTAAAATCGCATATTCTATTTCTCCCAACTCTATCCGGTTACCCCGTATTTTCACCTGTTGATCATTACGGCCTATATACGCTATTTCGCCATTCGGCTGCCATTTAGCCAAATCTCCAGTTCGGTAAATCCGCTCCCCCTCATTAAACGGGCTGGCAATAAATTTCTCTTCATTTAGCTCAGGTCTGTTCAGATAACCACGGGCTACCTGCACTCCTTCTATTAACAATTCACCAGCAACACCTACCGGTTGAGGTAACATATTCCTGTCTACTATGTAAATTTTTGTGTTCGCTACCGGTTTACCGATCGTAACCCCATACTCTTTTGTACTTACGTCTGTTAAATCAATAGAAGTAACATCAATTGCCGCTTCCGTTGGGCCATACAGGTTATGGATGCGCACCCACGGCAACTTCTGCTTAAACGATTCTACCATTAATGCCGGTAATGCTTCGCCGCTGCATACCACATGCCGCAAGCTTATACACTTATCAGCCACCAACTCCTCAAGAAATATGCCCAGCATGGAGGGAACAAAGTGTATAATCGTTACCTGAGACTTTTGTATCAATTCCTGCAGATAAACGGGGTCTTTATGACCTTCAGGTTCGGCAAATACCAGTTGACAGCCGGAAATTGACGGCATTAACAACTCCCAAACAGACACATCAAATGTGTATGGTGTCTTTTGCAAAATGACATCTGAAGCAGTAATACCAAGGTCATCACGCATCCACAGCAACCGGTTATAAAGCCCTGCATGTTCATTCAACACTCCCTTGGGCTGGCCGGTTGAACCCGATGTATAAATGGCATAAGCGATATTACTACCGGAAACCTTTATACCCTCAACTGTTTGGCCATAGCTGGCTTTCTCTTTTTCAAAAAGGTTCAGAAAATCATCATCGATACATACCTTATAGCTGCTGTCGGTTTTTATATAGGCCAACCGTGCTTCAGGGTATTGGGTATCCAAAGGAACATAGCCACCGCCAGATTTTAATATCCCCAGAATTGCCAAAATCATTTTTTCGCTTCGCTCCAGTTTAATCCCTATTAAATCATTCGGCTGAACACCATAATTTTCTCTCAGGTAACCACCCAACTGATCAGCCTGTTCATTGAGTTGCTGATAAGTAAGTTTCCGGTTTTCAAAAACTACAGCCACATTGTTTGGAGCCTTTTCAACCTGCGCTTCAAATAAATCTATTATTGTTTTCTCCCTGGGATAATCAACCTTTGTGGCATTATAAGCACACAACAGCAAATTTCTCTCCTCTTGCGAAAGAAAATCTATTGTAGCAATACTACTGTCTGGTTTTCTTATTCCATGAATAACAAATGCTTCGAAATTTTTCACCAGGCTGTCAACAAAAGGCTTTGTGTACAAATCGGTATTGTATGTTACCGTTACGTCCAAATACTCATTCTTCTCAACAAAAGAAAAATATAAGTCGAAGTGACTTGTACTTTTCAGCACATTTTTATAAGGGCTTATTTCTATTCCGGAAAAAGATTCCTTATCTGCAAAAACATCTTTTTGGCTATGCAGCACAACCATAACATCAAACAACGCCGACCTTGAAGTATCCCTTTTTAATTGTAATTCCTGCACCAAAGAGTCGAATGGATAATTTTGATGAGCAAAACCACTCAAAAGCACTTCTCTTTGCTTTTTCAGCAACCCTGCAAAGCTGTCAAACACATCAAATCGTGTACGTATTGCCAGGGTATTTATGTAAAGACCTATTTGATTTTCAAGATCGGCATGTTCCCTTCCTGCTACTAAAGTACCCAGTGTTATATCAATTTGTCCAGTATAACGGTAAAAGATTCCATTTAGCCCGGCCATTAACCCCATAAATAAAGTAGCATCGTTCTGTCGCACAAACGCTGTTAACTGTGTGCGGAAATTTGCAGAAAAAACATGTGAAAAAGATAAACCCTTATAAGTTTTTATTTTAGGGCGGATTAATACAGGAGCAATCTCCAATACCGGCACTACTTCTTGAAACTGGTCATGCCAATAGCTCCCTGATGCTGCCAGATTTTTTTGATACTCCATACTGCTGCACCAATAAGCATAATCTTTATACTGTATGGTCAACTGTGGCAAAGCAGTATCAAGTGACTGTTTGTAATTATTATAATGTGTTACCACTTCTCTTGACAATAATTCCATTGACAAGCCATCTCCGATTATATGGTGCAGGGTAAATACCAATAAGTGATATTCGTCGTAAATTTTTATAATTTCTACTTTAAGCAGCGGAGCCTGCTCAAGATCAAAGCGATGACTTAAGTGGTTACTGATAAACAGGGGAATATCATGTTCTCCGGGAATATGATGCACACTTATTGGGCAGGAAACTATTTCTTTTGAAAGCACTTGCTGAAACAACGTACCTGATTTATCTGTTTTAAAAACGGTACGAAGGCTTTCATGACGCTCAATAATGAAGTCAATTGACCGGCGCAGTAATGCTGTATCTAATGTGCCTTTCAATTCCAATACATTAACAATAGCGTGCGCTTCACCGCCATCTTCAAATTGACTTAACATCCATAAACTCAATTGCGCAGGAGTAACCGGATAATATAATTGCTCCGGCGCCTTAGGAATTGACGTATTGGAAGAAATTAAAGTAATTAAAGATGTTTTATGTTCTTTAATTTCCCCCAATAGCTCTTTTGTTAATACTCCTTTCGGGGCATTAACCTTAAGATTTCCATCAACTACCTTGAGTTGAACCCCTAATGACAGGAGTTTATGTATGAATTCGCTGTTCAAAAAAAAACTTTATACGCCGGTAATTAAATTTGAATAACTGTTGTACTGATAAGAAATATCAGCTTAGAATCCTTCACAGGATAACTTCATCCTGCTCCTGACCCTGATGCAAAACACCTGTTTCCCGGGTTTGAAATAATGAGAAATTTAAAAGGGCTGATAAACCGCTAATGTTTAATGTTTCATAGAGATTAGCTATTGAAAAACGTGTATTATATGTTGTATTTATTTTATTAATGATAACAACTGCCTGTAAGCTGTTTCCCCCCAACTCGAAAAAATTATCTTGTGTTCCTATCGCATGGCCATCTAATTTCAACACATCTGCCCACATATCAACCAGTTTTTTCTCTATATCATTTTTTGGAGAGATGTAAGGCACAGTTTTTAAATCGGGAAGCGTTGGGTTTGGTAATGCATTCCTGTCAATTTTCCCGGTTCTGGTTAGTGGAAATTCTTCGGTATTAATATAGATGGCAGGAATCATGTAACTGGGCAATACCTGTTTGAGCAATGATTTAATTTCACCTGTTCCTATTGGCTTAACAAACAGTATATATGCTGTAATATGATGATTCCCCTGCAATTCTTTAAGTAAAACCACGGCTTCTTTTATACCCTGAATTTGTTCTAATTGAAACTCAATTTCCGACAACTCTATTCTCAATCCATTTAGTTTTACCTGCGAATCTATACGATGCAAAAATTCTATTTCACCGGTACAAAGCATCCTGCCAATGTCGCCAGATTTATAGACCCTGCCTTCATTGGTTATTGGGTCTGTTATAAAGGCTTTGCCAGTTAGTTCTTCGCGGTTCAAATAACCGGGTGAAAGATAATTGCTTTTAAACACTATTTCGCCTATTTGGTAAACACCTTTCGGGCCATTGTTTTCGTCGAGCAAATAAATATCCGTTTCAACAACTGCCCTTCCTAAAGGAATATTATTCCCGGCTAAAGAAGATGCGTTTGTTAAAAATTTCTGAGAGACAATTGTAGATTCTGTTGGGCCATAATCATTCACTAAAAATGCGCCCGGGTTGAAATGCAGTTTAAATAAATCAAAATCCGATTTATAACAGGGTTCTCCCCCTAAATCCACAAGCCTTACCGTATGCAACATCTCATTATCCTCAAGCGATTTTAAAAAATGCCTGTAAATAGTAGGCACCATGTGTATAATAGTAATATTTTGCAGATGCAGCCATTCAGATAGTTTATCAATTCCATTTTGGGAAATACCATAGAAGCTTACCCTGGCTCCGTTTAAGATAGCGCCATAAATATCTTTTACAGAAGCGTCAAAAGTATAAGTGGAAAAAACACTTAAATTGTCATTTGCAGAAATGCGGACATTATTGGTGTACACCCGGACAAAATGAAGCACATTTCTTTGATTCTGGATAACGCCTTTGGGCAATCCCGTAGATCCGGAAGTATATAAGACATAAGCTTCGCCCGATTCATTTGTTTTTTTTTCAGAATCAGAAAGATCAGGAAGGTCGTAGCTCACGGGAATTTTTATAAGTACTAATTTAGGCAACACCTGTTTTAACTGCTGTGCATTGTTAATTGTTTTATCATTACAAATCAGTATGTTGCATCCTGAATCTTCTAAAATGAATTGAATTCTGCTTATTGGATTATTTACATCAATGGGCACATAACTATATCCTGCCTTAAGTACGCCTAACATTCCTATTACACATGATTCATTATGATCTAAAAGCAAGGCTATTCTTTGTATGCCAACTTGAACTTTTTCACTAATCTGCTTAGCCAGGTGATTTGCACAATTATTCAGGGTTTTATAAGTAAGCAGGGTTTCGTTGCAAAATACCGCTATATTATCAGGGTATTTAAGCACTTGTTTTTCAAAACGGCTGGCTATGGATTGATGTATTTCATCTGCCGCAAAATATTCGGATTCGTTTGTTGGCTTTTGATCTTCTTCCCGGTTAAGGTAAGTTTCAAATATTCTTATATTGCATATTGGTTGCTCTGTATTGTGTATTACCTGGTCAATAATAGATAAATACGCATCCATCCAATACTGTATCGTTTCTTTTTTAAAGAGATGATGGTTGTACACACAGTTTAAACTATATCCATTTGCAAAGCTTTTTATGTAGCACTCAAAATCAAATTTAGGAGCAGCTTCCAGCGTTCCATATTTCAGACTAAAATCATCTATTGCTTCAGACTCCTTTGCTTCAAAATCCAGCATATTTAAAAACACCGGACTTATTGGGAAACGATTATCCTCATGTTTAATGTTAAGCAATTCTAATAAATGCTCAAAAGGATAATTTTGATGCACTAAGGCATTCATCAATGTTTCATTAACTTTATTCACCCATATATGGAATGTTTCATTCTCATTTAATCTGTCTCTTAGCATCAATGTGTTAATAAAACAACCTACCAAATCTCTTAATTGATAATGGTTTCTGTTTGCGGCTGGAATTCCAATAATAATATCTTCCTCTGAAGTTAATCGGTATAACAATATTTTAAGTGCAGCAACAAATATGGCGAATTCGCTTGTACCACAACTGGCTGAAGTCTTTTCTATCCTCCTTTTCTGCCCCGCAGATATATACATGGTAAAGAAGGAAGATGTGTCGTTTTTATGCTTGATTCTGGCCGGATAATCTGCAGGCAATTGCAAATAAGGCAGTCGGCCTGCCAATTGTTGTTGCCAATAACCCTGCAGCTTTATCGCCCCGCCTGACAGTAACAGGTTATTTTGCCATTGCGCATAATCTTTATACTGTATGGACAATTCAGAAAGCACTGCAGTTTTACCTGCTGCTGCAGCATTATAAATGTCAATTAAGTCCCGGGATATTATATCCAGAGACCAGCCATCACTTATAATATGGTGTATATTAAAAAACAAGGTGTAATTTGAACCTTCCTGTAAAATGGCTATTTTAAACAAAGGATAAACTTCAAGATCAAACTCATGATCAAATATTTCTTTTTTAGCCTTTAAAGCTGATTCAAAATACGGGACTTCTACTGTTTGACAGGGTAAAATTTTTAGTTTAGGAATGCCTGCCTCTTCCACAAATATGCTTGTCAAAATCTCATGACGTTCCAAAAGTTTATTAAAAGCCTCTTGAAAAACATTGCTATTTAAATTGCCTGGCAATTTCAGTGTACTATATATATTGAATTCTTTTGACTTCCCCTGAATTTTATATAATAACCAATACCTGATTTGCGAGGGAGACAACGTATAGTGTTCATGAATCTTTACTTTATCAATATCATAAACTCTCTGTGTTGATTCGGCTAACAGTTTTGCATGATTTTTCAAGCTGGCACTAACAAAGAGCAATTTAATACCTATAGACACTTTAAATACTTTTTGATATTCACCTGATAATTTAGAAAGCATTAAACTATGCCCGCCCAATTCAAAAAAATTATCCGTTATCCCTATTTTTTCAATACCCAATACTTCCTGCCATATGGAAACCAATTGCGCCTCAATCGCATTGCCAGGGGCAACATATTCTTGCTTTATTACATCTTCTCCTGCTATACCGGGTAATGCTTTTCTGTCTATTTTTCCATTCGGGGTTAAAGGCAGGCTTTCTAACACTACATAATAACCCGGAACCATATAAGCCGGTAACTTCTTTTGCAAATAATTCCGAATGGCTTCTTTAAGCAGTAATGTTTCTGATACATAATAAGCAACCAGTACTTTTTCCCCTTTTACTTCTGCTACTTCTGCTACTACTTGTTTTAATGCTGCTGAGTATTGTAAAATTGTATTTTCTATCTCCCCCAACTCTATCCGGTAACCCCGTATTTTTACCTGCTGGTCTTTACGCCCTAAAAATTCAATAGTACCATCGGGTAACCATCGGGCTAAATCTCCAGTATCATACATCCGTTTCCCTGCCTCAAATGGATTTGCGATAAACTTCTCCGACGTTAATTCCGGACGGTTCAAATAACCCAGCGCAACACCATCGCCCGACAGATATAATTTACCAATAACGCCCGCAGGAAGCAATTGCAATCCATCATCTAAAATATACGCCTGCGTATTGGCTATAGGTTTACCAATAGGAATGGTCGTATAGTTTTTTTCAGCAGACAGCTTGTAACATGTACTATAGGTCGTGTCTTCTGATGGGCCATACAGGTTCCTGATTTCTGCACCAGTTTGTAATAGTCTTTTAGCTATATCTAATGGAAAGGGTTCGCCGGCCA
>JANMDL010000796.1:0-2511 GCA_031376295.1 Chitinophagales bacterium | reverse complement strand
GTACTGTATAAGGTGCGGCGGTTTTTTTATGGCTATTGCGTAAAAACCTTTTTTGCTTTTTGCGATTGCAGAAAAGCATCCAGCAGGGCAAATACATGCGCCTTGTCTTCGGGGTTTAATTTTTGTATATCCTGAATTTTTTTAAGCACTCCTTTATCCAGTTCAACAGCAGATTTACCCCGATTAGTCCAAGGTTGTTGGCGCAAGCATGAGGGGCGGGCGGGTGTGTTGGCTGCTTGTGCCTGGCAAAGGGCAACAAATAAAAAATAGTAAACCGTTGTACTGTAAAAGGTGCGGCGCAACCTCCACAACCTTTCTACTATCAACCGTTCCAATATTTGGACAGGCATTTTTGGTAATATCGAATTGATTTTTCAAGCCCCGGCGCCGGGGCTTTTTTCATTTAGTATTTTCAGCTTTTATAAATCCGCTAACCTATTTGTCATTTTCAGAAACTGAACCCGCAACACATTGTCTTTTTGTTCTTTATTTTTCTTGTTTCGGTAGCTTTTTGCAGTTGCGGGGCATAACTTTGGCTAACCGACAGTTTACCTTCCATCACTTCGGCAGGGGTAAGACCCTTTAAAACGGCTCTGGGACGGTGACTGTCTTTTTCAAGGTGTTGCTGCAATAATTTGTTCAATTGGTCAATGTTGCTAACCTTGTGATGGTACAGCCATTGATAATTCAGTTCTTTTTAATGGTATGCTCCACCATTGAGTTTGAAAAATCCACATCCACTTGTGCGATAAGGTGCTGTATAGCAGGATGGGGAGCTGTGGTGATTAACTCCTTTACTTTACCCATGTTTTCGCTACCGCCATCGGTCATTAATATACAGTCTTTATATCCGCAGTTTTTCAGGTAGCGTACAAACACATCGGCAAGTTTAACAAACATATACACCGCTTTTTTCTCGGCATACGCAACAAAAGCCAGTGGCGAAATTTCCTGGAATAATTATCCAACACTGCGTAAGTAAATACTTTACATTATGCACTAAACACAGCAACATAACATCGGCATGGGCAATTTGTAAAGGCGCAGTTGCCTTATAACCTGTTTGCTTTTTGAATAGGCGCCTGGTCCGCATTGTCCGGTTCCTGTACCTGAAAAATAACCGCTAAATCTTACCTGAATCAATAAGACCTATTTTTTTATAAACTTATACGCATCATATTCCACAAAATCATTGGCCTTAATATCCACCGCAGTTATTTTTTTGCCCAACTGTGTAAATTTAATGGCATAGATACCGTATTCAATATTATTGTACTCCAGCAGCCATTCGCCCTTATCCATATAGGTGAGTGTGGCACTAAGGTTGGGGTGTGTATTAAAATGAACTTGTAAGCGGTTGTTGATTTGTGTTATATTAATGCTGCCATACAACTCATGTGTGTATATGCCTGCGTATGCGGCTACCTGCAGGTTAGGGCTGGCTTTCCCGATTCTTGCCTTCCAGTCAGCTATTTCTTTCAACTGCTCATTCATGCCTTTTTCAAAACCGGGCCATTGCTGCTGGCTCCTGTTTTTCCAGGGTACCCCAAGGTAGGCATCCAGCACCTGGTAACGCAGGGCTTCAAAAAAATTCTGGTTGTCATTATTGGTTAAAATAGCAATACCCAAACCTTCTTCAGGTACAAAACATACATTGCTTACCATACCTCCTGCACCACCTGTATGCCAGTAAAGCTGCCGGCCATTGTAATCGGCTGCAAATACCCCCAGGCCATACCCCCTGAAGTGAATGGGGAATAATGCAGATTTGCGGCTGCTGGTAATGATATTTACATCCCTTGTACGCTGCAGCACACCAAAAGGCATCACCTGTTTGCCATTAAACCGGCCACTGTCTAACTGAAATTTGAGCCAGTTGCCCAGGTCTTTCACATTGCTGATGATACTTGCTGCTGGTGCAAGATTATCCCATGTATCGTAAGGTACTGTGATAAGGCGGTTGGTATAACTGGTTGTATAAGGGCTGGCCACATTGCTGCGCCCGGCTATACCGGCAGAGAGTGCGTATGTATTGCTCATATTCAGTGGTGCAATAATGCTGTCGGTTATATACTGCTCCCAGCTTTTGCCGCTTACCTGTTGCACTACTTCCCCTGCGGTTAAAAAGCAACTGTTGCAATACCCGTAATCCTGGCGGAACTGCCCTGTTGGTTTCAGGTATTTCATCCGCTCCATTACCTGGCGGCGGCTAAGGTTCGTATTCCAAAAGGTAAAATCACCCTGAAAGGTTTTGGTACCCAGCCGGTGGCAGAGCATATCTTTTACCGTAACCAGTTGCGTGCTTGTTTTGTCGTACAAACTGTACCACGGAAAGAATTTTGTTATCTTATCATCTAATGACAGTTTTTTCCGGTATTCGAGCTGCGCCAGTGCCGTGCCTGTAAACAGTTTGGTGTTACTGGCAATCATAAAAAGAGTGTTTTCATCCACAGGCTCATTGGTGTTGATATTTTTTACACCATAGCCTTTTTGCAGCACCACTTTACCGTC
>JANMDL010000764.1:0-3053 GCA_031376295.1 Chitinophagales bacterium | reverse complement strand
TAAAAATCGTATAAAATGCTGAAGCGGTGAAATGATGTTGAAGAGTTTTTGAAATTTCAGCTTTAACATCGTTTACTCTACCTGCCAGACCGCTTTTCAGGCTGTGTTTGCTTGTTACTTTTTTTTGTGCCAAAAAAAGTAACCAAAAAAGGGCACTCACTGAGCCTGTGGCCGCCGCCGATTACATCCCGGCGGCGGAGGGTTCCCTGATTAAGCTTTGGCACTACTGTAGCCTCAGCATAAGTAATTCTACATCAGTGCGAAGACTGAAGCGAAGATTATGGGGCAAAAATTAAAAAAATCGATCATATATTAAAAGCCATCAATAAAATGTTAAAATTTATTAACGGTTTGCATTTTCTCAAATCACCGTCTACCTTTACGAAACAAATCGTACATAATCAATTAACCATAAATAAAGTACAATCATGAAACAATTCATTGTAAAAAACAAAAGAGCTATTACGGGTATTGCTGCCTGCTTATTAATTGGTGGTGTAACCCTCGCCTTTCAGGATTCGCCGGTGATACACCTGCAGGATGCTTATACACAGCAGGAACCATATGCAACTACCTGTGGCCATAAAGACACCCTGCCACCTGAGAAAAAAATGACCATGAAACAACTGGATGAACTGACGGCCAACCTGGATGTGGAGATGAAAAATGTAGCAGAAGAACTGAAAAAAATTAACCTGGAAGATATTATGAAGCAGGTGGAGCTGTCGCTGAAAGAAGTGAACCTGGAAAAAATAAATGCGGATGTACAGAAGTCGCTGGCCTCCATTAATCTTGAAGGTATTGAAAAAGAGATTAAAGATGCGCTGAAGGATGTAAAATGGGATAAGCTAAATGCCGAAGTGAAACAGGCCCTGCAGCAGGCTAAAACAGAAATTAGCAAAATAGATACTGAAACAATGAAAAAAGCCATGGAAGAAGCCGGCAAAGCTTTGGACAAAGCCAAACTCGAACTGAAGCAGATTGATTTTGGAAAAATTATGGACAATGCCAAAGATGGGATTGACAAAGCCAAAGCAAAATTGCGCAGCCTTAAAACCATGTTTACCGAAATGGAAAAAGACGGGCTGATTGATACCAGGGCCGGCTTTACGGTAAATTTTAAAGATGACGACCTGTTTATCAATGGGCAAAAGCAACCCCAGGCAGTAACGGATAAATACCGCAAATACATTACCGATATCAAAGACTTTGATGATAAAGATTTCAGCATCAGTATTGATAAGGAGGAGCAGTAGTTAGTGAAAGACCGGTGCATAGGAAAGCGCTGCCTGGAAGGGTGGCGCTTGTTTTTTGGGAGGCTGCCCCATGCATCGTTGGTCAAAGACCAGATGGCGGCGAAGATGGGGGCGATGCAATAAGTAAATT
Source organism: Chitinophagales bacterium (assembly GCA_031376295.1). GTDB lineage: Bacteria > Bacteroidota > Bacteroidia > Chitinophagales > Chitinophagaceae > Ferruginibacter. Next base: position 1,667 of record JANMDL010000764.1, on the reverse strand, counting down.
ACCAGTCAAAAATAAGGTGATGGCAAAGCTACCCCTACTAACGAACTGCCCATCCCGAATGCCACTGTCTGGTCTTTGACCAACAGGACTCCCGATTATTGAAGTCCTGCAAAATTCGCAAAGCTTTCGCTGAGACAGCCGCAAAACATGAGGCGCAAGGTACGTCGTTGGTCAAAGACCAGACGACGGCGAAGATGGGGGCGAAGCAATAAGTAAATTACCAGTCAAAAATAAGGTGATGGCAAAGCTACCCCTACTAACGAACTGCCCATCCCGAATGCCCCCGTCTGGTCTTTGACCAACGGGGCTTAACAGTTATTTAACTGCTGCGAAATTCGTAAGCATGTCAAAATCATTACTCCCATCATGATAAAATTTTGCTGATGAGTAAAAGTAATCTTCTGGGTATTTGCAAAGCCTGGCTTCAACCGGGTTGTTGTGGATATAATCAAGTTTCTGCACAAACACATCCGGGCTGAAAAGTTCTACACTCAACGGCTCCCGTTTCCAAACCTGGTACTCACGGTCGTGTTTGTTTACTTTAATGATTTCTGCTTCCGATGCACCTGTTTCCAGTATTGAATTTCTTAATTGCTTTGCCGTATGCCTCATAAAAGATGCCTTTACATCAGATGGAGAATAACCAGGCAGTGGTTGCCATATAATATGAATGTGATTGCTCATAATCACAAATGCATTTAGTATTATCCGTTTTTCCTTTACCAAAAAATGCAGGCTGCCGGTGATGATTTCCTTATGCTTTGTATTATGCAGCAGATGCTGCCACTGGTAAATTGTAGCAGTAAAAAATTGCGGCCATTCTACAGGGTAAATATGATTCATAGTTATAAAAAAATTAAAGTGTCATACTATGTTAATACGTCGTTGGTCAGAGACCAGACGACGGCTAAGCTGAATTCGATTCGTGGAGCAGGTCGCAAGTCAAATATAAAAGGGCAGCAAAATCACCCATCCTAATGAATTACCCCATCCCGAATGCCCCCGTCTGGTCTTTGACCAACGGGATTACTTCCCATTATTGAACAACTGCAAAATCAGGAAGCATTTCGAAGATACCGTGGCTAAACAAATACGTTAGCCAGAGATCGGGCAACGACGAAATATCTTTTATTCGTTGCTTTTATATGCAAAGCAGCTGAATTCAGATTCTCCAATTTGGTCGTGCCTGTTCATACTGCAAAGAAACTCCTCTGCAGGGTCGTCATTTTTTTTACAACTTAAACAAAGTTGTGGTTTTGGATACAAGTCTGGTTTAATTTCATTACCATCATCATCATAAAATCCTAAAAACTTTTCCATTTTTAAGAAAATTGTTATTTTTAAATTATATCAACCGTTTATATTGTCGAACCTCACAAGTACGTCGTTGGTCAAAGACCAGACGACGGCGAAAGTACTTTATCTTGCCCACCTTGCTTTGTACCCTCTCCAATCTATGTGAATCATTTGTCTGTCTATAAAGGAATTTTCGCCTTTATAAGTACCGATACCCCCTTTGTCTTTAATGATGATTTTATCAAGCATATCAAATACTATATCAACATCCTTACTGTTCGAAGTACCATCACGGTTAATGTCGAAAACAATAAAGTCAATTGCATCACCGCTAAGATGCCTGCTTTCTTTGGCAGCACCTGAAAATTCAA
>JANMDL010000755.1:0-21404 GCA_031376295.1 Chitinophagales bacterium | reverse complement strand
TCCATTGAAGACGCCATTTCTATTTTACGTGGCTTGAAGGACAGGTACGAAACCCACCACCATGTACGCATAAAGGATGAGGCCATCATTGCTGCGGTGGAGCTTTCCAGCAGGTATATTACTGATCGTTTTTTACCAGATAAGGCTATAGACCTTATTGATGAAAGCGCTGCAAAACTTCGGCTGGAGATGAACAGCATGCCGGAAGAACTGGATAAATTAGAGAGGCAAATACGTCAACTGGAGATAGAACGGGAAGCAATCAAGCGTGAAAATGATGATGCAAAGCTGAAAGAACTGAATACAGAGATAGCCAATCTTTCAGTGCAGCGGGATACGTTTAAGGCAAAATGGCAGCAGGAAAAAGAAATAGTGGAAAAAATTCAGAATGGAAAGGCGGCTATTGAGCAGTTGAAAATGCAGGCAGAAAAAGCGGAGAGGGAAGGTGATTATGGCAAGGTGGCTGAAATCCGTTATGGTAAGATACAGGAGCAGGAAGCTCAAAATGACGGGATGACGGCACAATTGGATGAGATAAGCGAAAAACGGTTGCTGAAGGAAGAAGTGGATGCAGAGGATATTGCTGAAAATATTGCGAAAATTACAGGCATACCGGTTACAAAAATGCTGCAGGGCGAAAGGGAAAAACTGCTGCACCTGGAAGAGCACCTGCACGAAAGGATAGTGGGGCAGGAGGAAGCTATAACGGCAGTGGCGGATGCTATCCGGAGAAGCAGGGCAGGGTTGCAGGATCCCCGGAAACCGATTGGTTCATTTATATTTTTGGGCACTACCGGTGTAGGTAAAACGGAGCTGGCCAAGGCACTGGCTGAATACCTGTTTGATGATGAGGGCATGATGACCAGGATTGACATGAGCGAATACCAGGAGAAGCATACGGTGAGCCGCCTGGTCGGGGCTCCTCCCGGCTATGTAGGCTATGATGAGGGCGGACAATTAACAGAAGCTGTGCGACGCAAACCTTATAGTGTGGTGCTGCTGGACGAAATTGAAAAAGCACATCCTGATGTGTGGAACGTGCTGCTGCAGGTGCTGGATGATGGCCGCCTTACCGATAACAAGGGCAGGGTGGTGAATTTTAAAAATACCATCATCATTATGACGAGTAATATGGGCAGCCAGGTGATACAGGATAATTTTGAAGACATTACAGAAGAGAATAAGGAGAAAGTGGTGGAAGCCACCCGGGCCGAAGTGATGAACCTGCTGCGGCAAACCATCCGGCCCGAATTTTTAAACAGGGTAGATGAAATCATCATGTTTCAGCCGCTGATGAAAACCGAGATTAAGGGCATCATCAAAATTCAACTGGAAAACCTGAGGAAACTGGTAAGTACTAATGATATACAACTGACTTTTACTGATTATGCGCTGGATTACCTTGCTGAACATGGCTACGACCCGCAGTTTGGCGCCAGGCCATTGAAACGGCTGATACAGAAGGAAATTGTAAATTCTCTCAGTAAAAAAATATTGGCAGGCGATATTAACAAAGAAAAGCCCGTACTGGTAGATGTATTTGATGGTACGGTGGTGTTCAGGAATGAGTAGGGGTGTTAGTTGATAAGTGAGGAGTATCGCAATGGGCGCAAGGAACCGTAGTGGGTGCTCAGGTGTATGCTTGCCGCCGCCTGGTCTTTGACCAACAGTTAATTGCCGGGATAGTTTTTTTGATTGTAAACCAGTCACAGACCGGGAGAACTGGCAGACACCAGTCATCCTGCGGAATGCGCCAAGTATGTAATACCATTTTGACTTATAAATCAGCCCAAAAGTAAATGGTATAATGTGATGACGAAGCAGAGCTTGTCACACCAAGACTGCAGCGTCTTGGCCGACATGCATTGCATTTTATCCTTTAGCTATTGGTCTGTTTTCAATGCATCGTCGGTATAAGTAGTATCAATCCATTTAAAAATGCGAACCAATCAATTAAGATTAAAACTTTTTGCGTTCATTGCGGTTCCCTGCGCCTTTTGCGATACAAAAAAACTTCCTCCAAAACAAAAGGGCAACCAAACGGCCGCCCCTTTTTATTCATAAAAAACAAAAGCCTATTGAATAAGGGCCACATTGCCCTTGTAAACGAGTGTGGTACTGTTGTCGCAGATGATTTCCATCGTGTACACATATACGTCAGGTATCAGTTTGGTGCCTTTGTATGTACCATCCCATCCTGCAGTTACCACATTGGGCAAAAAGTTGTTGTTTTCAAAAACATTTTCGCCCCAGCGGTTGAATATACGCAGCGTTTTAATGCTGAACAGTCCTGATCCCCTCGGATAAAATACATCGTTGGCCCCATCGCTGTTGGGGGAGAAGGTATTGGGTATAAATGCATTGCTGCCATCGCAGATTACAAACACCGTCACCATGTCCCTGGATATACAGCCACCGGGATTCCGCACTTCAATCGTATATTCTGTTGTTTCTTTTGGCTTTACTGTGATGGCCGGGTAGTTGGTGCGGAAGATGCCTGTTGTTGGTGTCCACAGGGCACTGGTAACATCAGCCGATAAAGCAGGTATCAAATCCACGGTTTGCCCCACATTGATGGTCTTATCTGGTCCGGCATCTACAGTGGGTATGGGATACACCTGTATGGGAATGTAAGATGTATCTTTAAAACAACCACGGTCATCAGTACCTATCACCCGGTAAAGGGTAGTGGTGAGCGGTGTGGCCAACGGTGTGGCTGCTGTAGTACTGCTCAGCCCTGCCGCTGGCGACCAGGTATAACTGTAAGCGCCTGCTGCAAATAGCCGCACCGAGCCGCCTTTGCACAAAGTATCACCCAGGCTGGCATTCATCACAAAAGGATATTTTACTTTTACTTCTACCGTATCTGTATTGCTGCAGCCCTGCGGCGTAGTACCCCGTACAATGTATCTTGTAACAGAGTCGGGCGTGGCTACCGGGTTGGGGCAGTTGGTACAGCTTAATCCCGTGGCGGGGCTCCAGGTATAATTGGTGGCGCCGCTGGCTACAAGGGTGGTACCCACACCTTTGCATATCAGGGTATCTGCCCCTGCATTTACTACCGGCACAATATGGGCATCAATGGTTTGTGTTACCGTATCAATACAGCCGGTGCTGTTGGTGGCAATCAGTTGTATTGTATAGGTTGTTGGGTTGGTATACAATTGTGGCGGTGGGTTCTGTAAGGTGGAGGTATTGCCGTTACCAAAATTCCAGCTCCAGCTCATGGCCGATGTATCTGCCACCAGCAATCCGCCGGTAAAGGTAGCCGTTAGTGGCGCACAGCCCGGAGGTGTGGCAGTAATGGCTGCCTGTGGCGATGCCACAATTTTTACGGGAGCTATGTTGTATGCAGTATCCACACAGCCGCTTTGTGTGCGTACAATCAGTTTGGGAAAATATTGACCGGGTGCTGCATAATAATGCACCGGGTTCTGATTGGTTGATGTAATGCCGTCGCCAAAATCCCATGTATAACCGGTAATTACATCATTGCTGTTAGATGAGTCGGTAAAGGTTACAAAACCTGCATCGCAAAGGGTGGTGGAGGTTAATCCAAACCTTGCATCCACACCATTTACCCTGATGGTATCAGGTCCGGTAATGGGTACCTGGCAACCACCGGCATCCACCAGTATCATTTTGGGAACATACACACCAATGTTGGTATAAGTATGCGAAACGATGGAATCTGTTGTGCTGTTGGTGCTGCCGTCATTAAAATCCCAAATAAAGGATATACGGTCAATAGTAGTGCCGGTAAAGTTAATCGTAAGCGGGTTGCAGCCAACCAAAGGCGCATAAGTAAAACTTCCCTGCGGGCCTCTTACAATAATTTGTTTTTGTATCATATCAGTACAACCACCCTGGCCGGTAACCCTTAGTGTTACGTTGAATACGCCCGGATAGGTGTAAAAGTGTGATGGATTTTGTACCTGGGCAGAAGTGCCATCACCAAAATCCCAGTTTACTGTATTGTTTACGGTGGAGGTATTGGTAAACTGTACAATCAGCGGCGGGCAGGTACTCAGAGAATCACTCATGCTGAAATTGGCAATGGGTGTTATGATATTGATATACGTTGACCTGGTGATAGAATCTGTACAGCCATATTGGTCGGTTATAACAAGTTTTACCGTGTAAATGCCATCAAGGGTATAACTGTGTACGGGGTTGATTGCATTACTGGTAGTGCCGTCACCAAAATCCCAAACATAAGTAAGGCCAGGCCCTGATGAGAGGTTGGAGAAATTAATTGGCCTGTTAGGACAGGAGATGGTATCCAGTGTGCCAAAATTGGCAAATGGTTTTGAAATGACCAGTAAGCTGGCTTTGGTAATGCTGTCGGCACAACCCTTGCTGTCAGTTACTTTCAGGCTAACTGTGTATATGCCGGCACCTGCATACGTATGTTGAAAAGGCGGCGCAGTTAAAGTATCTGAAGTTCCATCACCATAATTCCATATCCATTGCTGAATGGCGTGCGTGCCGTCGGTTACTGAACCATCGTTAAACACCACAGCGCTGTTGAGGCAACTGCCCGGCACTGCCGAAGCAAAATCTGCTGTGGGGCCATCTACCCTTATGTACAGTGGCTTGGTAAGAGTGTCTTTGCAGCCGGAAATATCGGTAATAATTAAACGCACATCGTAAGTGCCTGCCTGTGTATAGGTATGGCCTGCCGCCGGCCCCGTGCCTGTGCTGCCGTCACCAAAACTCCAGTCGTACGCAGCAATATTGGCAGGGATGCTGCTCACACTGTTGAAGCCGATGGTGCTACCCTTGCAGATAACCGTATCCGTAGCAAAAAAATTGGCCCTTTCACTGATTATTTTTATGGTTTGTAATTGAATATGATCGCAGCCGGTAGAAAAATTTACAACCGTAAGTGTTACAATGTAAGTACCGGTATCAGCATAAGTATGTACCGGGCTTTGCGTGGTTGATGTATTGCCATCGCCAAAGTTCCAGGCCCACTGGTCGGCACCAATTGACATATCGGTAAATGTAATCTGCCTGGGGTTGCCACAATTAAAGGATGGCGAAAATGCCGCAATAGGAGGTTTAACATGTATGTAATCGGTAAACTTGATAGTATCGGGGCAGCCATTGTTCCACACAATCAGTGTTACATCAAAATAGCCTGTATCCTGGTATTCATAAATCGGATTTTGATCAGTAGAAGTACCACCATCGCCAAAAAACCAGAGCCATTGAGTTACATTGCCTGTTGACTGGTCAGTAAAGTTTACAGGTAATTTGGCACACACATCCCTGGGATTAGCCGTGAAGTTTGCAACAGGCTTTGTGCCCACGTTAATGCCTGAAACTACTGTGGATGTATCTGAACAACCACCTGCAGTAATAACAATAACCGAAACCGTGTAATTGCCAGCCACAGTGTAGGTATGCGCAGGCGCAGGGCCGCTGCCCGTATTGCCATCGCCAAAATCCCATGTATAGCTGATGATCGGGTCTATTGTGGTGGTGGTGGTACTGAAGTTCCAGGTAAACGGCGCACAACCACTTCTTGGCAGACTGTTTATCTGTACATCAGTTGGTGAAATATTGATGTATCCTGGCCTTTTAAGTGTATCGTTACAACCGGATGCATTGCTTACGATAAGTGTTACATCAAAACTGCCGAAAACAGTATATGTATGAGAAGGTGCAGGGCCGGTACCACTGTTGCCATCGCCAAAATCCCAATTATAGCTCACAGCACCAGCAGAAGTGCTGCTGAAATTTACGGTAAGCGGTGGCTTGCAACTGCTGGTAACTGGTGCAGTAAATGCAGCCAGTGGTTTTGGTAATACAGTTATTGTTTTAAATGCCGAATCGGTGCAGGCGCCAAAATTAGCCACCATCTTAACAATATATGTACCGGGGGCGGTATAAATTTTTTGGCCATCAATGGCCACAGCGCTTGTGCCATCGCCAAAATCCCATACAGCCGAAGCAGGTGCTGGTGATGAGGTATTGGTAAATGTAATGGCAGAACCTTCGCATACATTATCTGGTGATGTAAATGAACCTGTTACACTGCCGATACTGATGATGTTGAGCTTGGTAATTGTATCTGTACAACCGTTGGAACTGGTTGCTATTAATGTTACTGTATAACTGCCGGTTGCAGCATAAATATGTGAGGGATTGGCAAGCACCGATGTGCCGCCATCACCAAAACTCCACTGGTAAGCCAATGCGCCTGTACCCGTGGAAAGATTCTGGAAATTAATGGTAGCAGGAGGATTGCAACTGTTGGGTATTGAATTGCTGAAATCGGCCCTTACCCCATTGCTTATTTGTATATACTGCGGTTTACTCAAAGTTTTTGTACAACCATTGCTGTTTTTTATCCTTAATGATACGTTGTAGTTTCCTGAAGCGGTGTAAGTATGTGCAGGATTTTGCAGGCTGGAAGAGATGCCATCACCAAAATCCCACTCCCAGGTGGATATGGTACCGCTGCCTGCAAGGCTTTGGTCGGTAAACTGAACCGGTAAAGGAAAGCAACCGGTAGTGGGTGTGCCTGAAAAATTAACCGTTGGGGTGGCATTTACGGTAATGTACTGGCTTTTAACAATCGAGTCTGCACCAGCAGCATTGCGTACAACCAGTTTTACATTGTATTGTCCGGGGTTGAAATAAGTAACAGATGGTGATTGTAAGAAGGAAATTGTACCATTTCCAAGATCCCATTTCCATTGGGTGGGGCTGCCGGTTGACTGGTCGGTAAACTGTACTAATAATGGCGAACAGCCCGAAAGGGGCGTGCCACTGAAGTTTGCCGCAAGCTGGGCTTTGGTTTGGGCAAAACAAACGAACAATAGAAGACAGCAGACCGAGGCCCTTAATTTGGCTGTCATAGGCAAATTGGCTTTGTTTTTTATGAATAATTGGATTGGTTCAGCCCTTTCGGGATGTACGTTACAATTAACATATAAACTGAGAAAAAATTGTGCTGAACAGAAGAAATATTGAAAAATACAGCTTATTGAATGAGGGCCACATTGCCCTTATAGGTAAGCATGGTGCTGTTATCGCAAATGATGTCCATCGTATATACGTACACGTCAGGCGTTAGCAGTACACCCTTGTACCTGCCATCCCATCCTGCGCCTGCATCATTGGGTAAAAAACTGTCTTTTTGATATACTATTTCGCCCCAGCGGTTGAAAATGCGCAGTGTTTTAATGCCGAACAGCCCAGAACCTCTTGGGTAAAATACATCATTGGCGCCATCGCCATTGGGCGAAAATGTATTGGGTATAAACACATTGGTACCATCACATATTACAAAAACTGTTACTCTGTCTTTTGATATACAGCCTCCGGCATTGCGCACTTCAATAGTGTATTCGGTTGTTTCCCTTGGTTTAACTTTTACAGCGGGGTAATTGTTTGTAATGATGCTGTTAACTGGTGTCCAGGCAGCAAGGGTTATATCAGCCGACAGTATAGGAACAAGGTCTGCTGTTTGCCCTGCATTAATGGTTTTATCGGGCCCTGCATTTACCACGGGTACAGGATATACCTGTATGGGGATGTAAGCAGTATCGCTGAAGCAACCACGGTCGCCGGTACCAATTACCCGGTACAGTGTAGTGGTGAGTGGTGTGGCCAGTGGTGTGGCCGAAACAGTGCTGCTAAGCCCCGTTGCCGGCGACCAGGCATAACTGGTTGCACCGGATGCAAAAAGCCTTACTGACCTGCCCTGGCATAATGTATCTCCTTTGCTGGCATTCATAGCAAAAGGATATATCACTTTTACCTGCACGGTATCTTTTGAGCTGCAGCCCTGTGGTGTGCTGCCCTGTACAATGTAGCTGGTAACAGAGTCGGGTATGGCAACCGGGTTAGCGCAATTGGTGCAGCTAAGCCCGGCCGCTGGTGTCCAGGCATAGTTGGCAGCGCCTGTTGCCGTAATAGTAGTGCCTGTGCCTTTACAAATAAAAGTATCTGCTCCTGCGGTTACTACCGGCACAATGTAGGCATTAATGATTTGTGTTACCGTATCCCTGCAGCCGCTGCTGTTGGTTGCTATCAACTGTATGTTGTAGCTTCCGGCAGTGGTGTACAATTGCGGAGGCGGATTTTGCAGTACAGATGTATTGCCATTACCAAAGTTCCAGGACCAGTTTATCGCCGAAGTATCAACCGCCAGTAAACTGCCGTTGAATGTAGCAGTAAGTGGTGCACAGCCAGGTGGTGAGGCTGAGATGGCAGTCTGTGGCGATGGTACAATTTTTACAGGTACAGGATTGCTGACAGTATCTGTACAGCCCGATTGTGTACGTATAATCAACTGTGGATTATACAGCCCCGCAGAAGCATAAAAATGCACCGGGTTTTGCAGGCTGGAGGTACCCCCGTCGCCAAAGTTCCACTGGTAGGCGATAATTGTATCATTACCAAAAGATAAATCTGTAAAATTTACCAAAGCCGCATCACAAAAAACAGAGTCGGTTAAAACAAATTTTGCAACAGCACCTCTTACAAAAATGGTATCGGGGCCGGTTATGGGCACCTGGCAACCTGCCGGATCCACGAGTATCATCTTAGGCAGATACGAACCGGGAGTAGTGTAGGTATGTGACACAACTGAGTCGGGAGTAGTATTGGTGGAGCCATCACTAAAATCCCATATAAATGATATCCTGTCGGTGCTGGTACCTGTAAAATTAACGGTAAGCGGGTTGCAACTGTTTATCGGGCCATAAGTAAAATTACCCTGCGGGCCACGTACTGTAACCTGCTTCTGTTTTACGGCAGTACAGCCACCAGGTCCCGTAACGGTAAGCACTACGTTAAATATACCCGGTGTTGAATAAAAATGTGAAGGATTAGCTACCTGCGACGAAGTGCCGTCGCCAAAATTCCAGTTAATGGTATTGCTGATGCTGGAAGTATTGGTAAACTGAACAATCAGCGGCGGGCAGGTACTCAGCGAATCGCTCATGGTAAAATTGGCAACGGGTGTAAAGATGTTGATATAACCAGGTTTGTTTATAGTATCCCTGCAGCCATACAGGTCGGTAGCAATCAGTTTTACAGTATATGAACCATCTGTGGCATAATTGTGCACAGGGTTGGGTAAAGCTGAAGTGGCACCATCCCCAAAATCCCAAAGATAGCTGAGTGCCGACCCCAGCGACTTATTAATAAAACTGATAGGCCCGTTGGGGCAGGTAAGGGAGTCGGGCGAAATAAAATCAGCAGCGGGTTTTGAAATTAACAGCAGGTTGCTTTTTAAAATAATATCGGAGCATCCCTTACTGTCAGTAACATTCAGCAGCACCGGGTACAACCCTGGCGTTGTATAAGTATGCTGAAAGGGCGGCGCCGTCAATGTATCGGTAATGCCATCACCATATTCCCATATCCATTGCACTATGGGATGTACACCATCTGTTACAGAACCATCTGTAAAAGCAACAGCACTGTTGAGGCAGGCACCCGGTGCGGTAATGCTGAAATTGGCTGAAGGGCCATATACACGGATATATAACGGTTTTATCACAGTATCTCTGCAACCCAAAACATTGGTGACAATAAGCCTTACATCGTAAGTGCCGTTTTGTGTATAGATGTGTGCTGTGTTGGGAGCGGCAGCAGAAGTGCCGTCGCCAAAGTCCCAGTTGTATGAAACAATATTGGCAGGTGTAACGCCTGTGGTGTTGAAAGTAACCGTTGCACCCCTGCACAAGGAGGTGTCACTTGCAGTAAAATCAGCCCTTTCGCCTGTGATATTTATTGTTTGCATGGTGGTATAGTCGCAACCGGTAGAAAGGTTTACCACCGTAAGTGTAACGGTGTAGGTTCCGATGCTGGCATAAGTATGCACCGGGCTCTGCAGGGTGGAAGTAGCGCCATCGCCAAAGCTCCAGGTCCACTGGTCGGCACCTATGGACTGATCGGTAAAGGTAACCTGCCGGGGATTGCTGCATGAAAACGAAGGTGTAAATACAGCAATGGGTGGTTTTATATAAATGTAATTGGTAAAAGTAATACTGTCCGGGCAGCCATTGCTCCATACAATCAGAGTTACATCAAAATAGCCGGTATCCTGGTACTCATGAACAGGGTTTGGCAGTATGGATGTACTGCCATCGCCAAAAAACCATTGCCATTGCGTAATAAGGCCTGTTGATAAGCTGATAAAATTTACAGGTTCTTTAGCACATACATCCCTTGGTGTGGCTGTAAAGTTGGCAAACGGCTTTGTGCCCACATTGATGCCATCGGGCATGGTAGCCACAGCCGTACAGCCACTTGCTGTGGTAATGGTAACAGTAACGGTGTAATTGCCCGTTGAAGTATAGGTATGTACAGGCGCTGCCCCGGTTCCGGTTGTGCCATCGCCAAAATCCCATTGATAACTTACGATTGGGTCGAGGGAATTGGTGGTTGCCAAAAAAGTGTGGGTGAGTGGTGCACAGCCGCTGTGTGGCAGGTTGAGCAGCTGTACCTCTAGTTCTGTGATGGTGATATAACCTGGCTGCTTCAGCGTATCACTGCATCCCGAAGCATTGGTTACTATCAATGTTACATCATAACTGCCCAAAGCAGTATAAGTGTGTGATGGTGTGAGGCCCGTGCCTGTGGTGCCATCGCCAAAATCCCAGTTGTAGCTCACGCCGCCTGCTGTGCTGCTGAAATTAACGGTAAAGGGTATTTTGCAGCTGGTGGTTACCGGTGCGCTGAATGCTGCTGCGGGCCTGGGTATAACGGTGATTGTTTTAAAAGCAGAATCGGTGCAGGCACCAAAACTGGCAATCATTTTTACGGTGTATGTGTTGGGTGTGTTATACACTTTTACTGCATTGATACCCTGGGCGCCGGTGCCATCCCCAAAAAACCAGGTGGCATCACCAGGTGTTGGGGATGATGTATTGGTAAATGTAACAGGGCTGCCCTGGCATACAAGAGCCGGCGAAGTAAAGGAGCCTGTAACACTGCCAATACTGATGGCATTTGTTTTTACGAGCGTGTCGGTGCAGCCGTTGGAGTTGGTTACAATCAGTGTTACTGTATAAGAACCGGCAGCAGTATAAGTATGGCTGGGATTAGCCAGCGCAGAAACACCACCATCGCCAAAACTCCATTGATACAAAAGCGTACCCGTTCCTGTGGACAGGTTTTGAAAACTGATAACAGCTGGTGGGTTACAACTGTTAGGAGTGGAATTGGTAAAATTGGCCCTTACCCCGCTGTTTATTTGTATGTACTGTGGTTTGGTTAATGTTTTTATACAGCCGGCACTGTTTTTTATCCTCAATGATACGTTGTAATTACCAGCTGCTGTATAGGTATGTGCAGGGTTTGGCAAAGTGGAGCTGATGCCATCACCAAAATCCCATTCCCAGGTAGCAATAGTGCCCGTTCCCGGCAGACTCTGGTCGGTAAACTGTACAGGTAGCGGGTAGCAGCCTGTAGTTGGTGTGCCTGTAAAAGCCACCGTGGGTGTAGCATTTACTGTTATGTACTGGTTTTTTGCCACCGAGTCGGCACCCGTGGCATTGCGTACTATCAATTTGATATTGTATTGCCCGGGATTGAAGTAAGTAACAGAAGGGTTTTGTAAAAAAGAGATGGTGCCATTGCCCAGGTCCCATTTCCATTGTGTAGGGCTGCCTGTTGAAAGGTCGGTAAATTGTATTATTAAGGGTGTACACCCCGAAAGGGGCGTGCCACTGAAATTTGCCACTAACTGAGCTTTGGTTTGGGCAAAATAAGTAAGCAATAGAAGACTGCAGACTAACGTCCTTATCTTGGCTTTGATAGGCAAATTGGCTTTGTTTTTATAAATAATTGGGTTGGGATGCCCCGTTATGGAGCATACTCAATCAATTTATACCGTTTTTGAAATGTTACCTAACTTCAAAGGATTGGTATAGTAACAGCACAGCAGCCGTTTTAGCCAGTATTATTGTACTAATACGGATGCACTACCGGTATCGTTAAAATAACGAAAAACTGTGCCAAATGTTAGAAAAAAATGGTTTTTTAAGAATTCTGGTGTTTTTTTGCGTAAAAATACCTGGGTAGTTTTACTGCCGCTGCATGTGCAGCACTTTGGGCTCCAGGCTTCCCCAGGGAGCCAGCTCCATAATGGGTACAGACTTTTTGGTAAATTTCCACTCACGGGTTAAAAAATTTAACTCAGCGGGGGCAATGGGCAGCGTTATCACAAGTTTGCTGTAATCATCATTGCAGCTCCAGGTACCGTTATAAGTTACAGCACCTTTGGTAGCCGTCATTGGTCCGTTCAGCAATGTACTTTTTAACAATTTAAAGAGGTATCCATTGTATTGACTGGTCAAATCGTTGCTGTTGTCCACTGCATAATGTACTGTAAAATCCCTGTTAAGTATATTTTGCTCAAAATACTGCTCCAATACACTCTGCTGGGCTTCTGCAGGAATTGATTTTTTGCAGGAAGCAAACAGGAGCAATACGGCGCAGGCAACTGCTATCAATAACCTCATATTAAATAATTTTTCAGGATTATTTCCAAATTTACTAAGAATAGATGGTATTGTATTTTTTTGTGGCATAATCAATAAAATAACTGGTATCAAGCATTTGACCTGTAGCTTTATTACACAACTCTTCTGATGTGTAATACCTGCCTGCCTGGTGTATGTTTTTTCTTAACCATTTGAGCAGGGTATCTGTATTGCCATTTGCTATTTCCTTTTCTAATGACGCATTTTCCTTCTTAATCGCTGCATACAACTGTGCTGCATATAAGCTGCCAAGGCTGTAAGTGGCAAAATATCCAAAACTGCCATGGCTCCAGTGTACATCCTGCAGGCACCCCTGCTTGTCATCCGGCACTGTTACACCCAGGTAACGCTGGTAATAGTCATTCCAGCAGGCCGGTATGTCTTTAGTAGCAAGATTACCTTCTATCAGCAGTTTTTCAATCTCATACCGTATCATCACATGAAAATGATAAGTGAGCTCATCCGCTTCGGTTCTAATCAGCGAGGGCTGCACTTTGTTTATCCCTCTGTAAAACTGCTCTAGACTGATATTGTTCAGTTGCTGTGGAAAAAACGTTTGCGCAGTGGAAAAATTGTGTTGCCAAAAGGGTAATTCCCGACCCACACAGTTTTCCCAAAGCCGGCTCTGGCTTTCGTGGATGCTCAAACTGCAGTATTCACCAAGGGGCAGGCCGTACTCGTCCGCAGGTAATCCCTGCTCATACAGGGCATGGCCACCTTCGTGCAGGCAGCTCCAGGTCATGTTGCCAAAATCGTTTTCATCAATGCGGGTGGTAATCCTTACATCGCTGCTGCTGAAGTTGGTGGTAAAGGGATGTTCGCTGATGTCCTGCCTGCCGGCTTCAAAATCAAAATTCATCCGTTTCAGCAATTCCATGCCAAATTTCCATTGTGTGTCTTTATCATAATGCAGGTGCATGAAACTATCGTCCACCTGTGGTCTGGCCTTTATCTGATTAAGCAATTGCGAAAGCTGTGGTTTAAGTCTGGTAAAAAGTGTATCCACCATGTTTACCGTAGCGCCTTTTTCGTAGTCGTTCATCAATGCATCGTAAGGGTGTGCCACGTAGCCCAGCAAATCAGCCTCCTTTTTTTTCAGCTGAATCAGTTCGTCCAATGGCTTTTCAAAAACAGCAAATGAATTGTCTTTCCTTGCCTGTATCCATGCATAAAAACTTCTGTTCACTGTTTCACTCAGTTGCCGTACAAATGCAGCAGGCAGTTTTTTATTTTTTGTATAATCTTCTAAACTAAGTTGTACGTTTCTTTTCTGGCTGTCAACCAGATCGTTGCGTTGCACCAGTTCCTGCAGCAGGTTACCCAGCTTGTCATTTGTAAAATGTTCGTGGGCAATTTCATTCAGTGTGGCAATCTGCCTGCCCCTGGCTGGGCCGCCTTTGGGTGGAATATGGGTTTCCTGGTCCCATTGCAGCACCGCAGAAGCGTATTTGATATCGGCAATTTTTTGCAGGGCAGCTTTGTAATCGCTGTACAATTGTTCGGAACTGGACATGGTAACTTTTTTGCAAATGTAATGGTAAGCGGCAGACAACAATTGCAAACATATTTTCTTAGCAAAAGTTCTGTTAGTATAAAAAGTAATAATTTTAAACATGACAATCAACGAAGTAACCCGGTTTTTAGAAACCATTGCCCCACTTTCGCTGCAGGAAGGATACGACAATGCAGGATTGCTTACAGGCAGCCCAGTGTGGGAGTGCACAGGTATTATTACCTCTTTAGATGTTACGGAGGCAGTGATACTGGAAGCAGCAGAAAAAAATTGTAACCTGGTGGTGGCCCATCACCCCATTATTTTTGGCGGGCTTAAAAAGATAAACGGCAAAAACTATGTTGAAAAAGCGATTATTGCTGCCATAAAAAATGATATAGCCATTTATGCCACTCATACCAATTTAGACAATGTGCTGCAGGGGGTAAATGGTAAAATTGCAGATATGCTCGGCCTTATCAACCGCCAGGTGCTGCTGCCAAAGCCGGGATTGCTGAAAAAGTTAGTAGTGTTTGTGCCAGTGGCGCAGGCTGCTGCAGTTCGCAATGCCATTTTTGGAGCTGGTGCTGGCCATATAGGTAATTACAGCGAATGCAGTTTTAATAGCAACGGTACCGGCACATACAAGGCAGGGGAAGGATCGGTGCCTTTTGCCGGCAATGTGGGCGTGCAGCACAGCGAGGAAGAAATAAAGGTAGAAGTGATTTTTCCGGCATGGTTGCAGCAAGCTATCATACAGGCAATGGTGAAGGAGCATCCATATGAAGAAGTGGCTTATGATATCATTGCTTTGGATAATGTGTTGGGTAATGCTGGCAGTGGTTTATTGGGGGAGTTGCCCGAGCCGATGGTTGAGACATCCTTTCTTGAGCAGGTTAAAACTGCTTTTGGGCTTAAATTGATCCGTCATACCCCATTATTGGACAAAAGAGTTAAAAAAGTGGCCATTTGCGGCGGGGCAGGCAGTTTTTTGACAAAGGCGGCAAAAGCAGCAGGTGCTCACTTTTATATTACCGGCGATGTAAAATATCATGAGTTTTTTGATGCGGATAACCAACTGGTGCTGGCAGATATTGGCCACTACGAAAGCGAGCAATTTACCATTAACCTGTTATTTGACGTTTTACAGGAAAAATTCCCTACCTTTGCCGTCCTTAAAACAGGGGTAAATACCAATCCGGTACATTATTTCCTGTAACGTTAAACTCAAATTACAGTTTATAAATGGCATCAGTTAAAGACTTTTCGGTTGAAGAAAAACTCACTTCCTTAGTTCGTTTGCAGAAAATTGACAGCTTGCTCGACAAATTACAGGTGATGAAAGGTGAATTGCCTATTGAGGTAAAGGACCTCGAAGATGAAATTGAGGGACTTCATGCCCGTCAAACCCGTATTGAAGAAGAGATTAACGGTATCCAGGAATTTATTGAGCAGAAGAAGCAGGGAATTAAAGATGCTGCTGAGCTTATTAAGAAATACGAAAAGCAAAGTGAAAACGTAAAGAACAGCCGTGAGTTTGAAGCCATCAACAAAGAAATGGAAATGCAAACGCTGGAGGTTAAACTTTGCGAAAAGCATATTAAGGATGCTACAGAAGAAATAGCTGAAAAAGCCCACCAGCTGGAGGCAGCAAAAAAAGGAGTTTCTGGTAAGGAAACCAACCTGGCCAATAAAAAGGGTGAGCTGGAAAAAATCATTTCTGAAACTGATAAGGAAGAAAAGCAGTACAGCAAAGAAGCAGACGAAGCACGCAGCCATGTGGAAGAGCGCCTGCTTACAAGCTATGACCGCATCCGCAAAAACTACCGCAATGGTTTAAGCGTGGTGCCGGTAGAAAGGGATGCCTGCGGAGGTTGTTTTCATGCCATACCACCGCAAAAGCAGAGTGAGATAAAGATGCGCAAAAAGATAATGGTTTGCGAAAACTGTGGCCGCATACTGGTTGACACTGACCTGCACGATACCGTTTAAATTTCAGTTTGTAAAATATTAAGATAGCGCTTAACGGCGCTATTTTTTTGCCCGTTTGTCAACAACTTTTTAATTACGGGATGGCAGTATTCATTATTTTACATTCTATATCTATTTTTGCCCCAATGCTATTAAAACTTCATATACAGAATTACGCAATTATTGATGAATTAGAAATTGCCTTTGCCAACGGGCTCAACATCATTACTGGTGAAACAGGTGCCGGCAAAAGTATAGTAATGGGCGCTTTGGGCCTGATACTGGGCGAAAGGGCCGACAGCAGCGCTCTGATGCTGAAAGACAAAAAATGTGTGGTGGAAGGCTGGTTTTCGGCGGCAGAAAATAACAGCATAAAAAAATTTCTAACGGCTAATGAACTGGATGCAGAAGATGAACTGGTGATGCGCAGGGAAATTGCTTCAGGGGGCAAGTCGAGGGCTTTTGTAAATGATACGCCGGTTAACCTTTCCCAGTTAAAGGAACTTTCGGCTTTGCTGGTTGACCTTCACCAGCAGTTTGATACACTGGAACTTGGCGATGATGCTTTTCAGCGGGAAGTGCTGGATGCGCTGGCAGGCAATGCCACCCTTTGCGCCACTTACTTCACCAAATACAAACTTTACCAGCAGGCAACCCAGGAGCTGAATGCACTGCAACTGCAGCAGGCCAATGCAAATAAAGAACTGGATTACAACAAGTTTTTGTTTAATGAGCTGGAGGAAGCAGGGTTGGGTGAAAATGAGCTGGAAGAATTGGATGCGGAGTTGAAATTACTCGGCAATGCCGAATCGGTTAAGCAGCAACTGAATGCAGTTTTTCATGAACTGAAAGATAGTGAGCAACCCATTGTAAACCAACTGAAAGTACTGCTTAACAAACTGCAGGGGCTGGAAGCATTTCATACCGGCATACCAGCCTTGTCGCAGCGGCTGCTGAGTGCTCAGTTAGAGCTGAAAGATGTAGCCGGAGAATTAGAACATATATACGATGGGGTGCAGTACAATCCGGAAAGGCTGCAGGTGGTAAATGATAAAATTGCCACCGGATATAAGTTGCTGAAAAAACACGGGGTTACCACCACTGCTCAATTGCTGGCCATAAAAGCGGAGCTACAACAAAAATTAGATGCTGTACTGAACATGAGTGAAAGCATTGCACAAAAAGAAAAACAAACAGCGCAATTACTGGACGAATGTAACCAGCTTGCCACAAAACTGAGCGCCAACCGCAGCAAAGCAGCCACACCTTTTGCAAAGCAGGTAAATACATTGCTGTTACAGGTGGGCATGCCCAATGCGGTACTTAAAGTGGAGCTGCATACCATAGCTTTAAACAATCATGGAAGCGACAGCATAGCTTTTTTGTTTGATGGAAATAAAAGCGGCCGCTTTGAACCCCTTGGCAAAGTGGCCAGTGGTGGTGAACTGAGCAGGCTGATGCTTTGCATCAAATCGCTGGTGGCACAAAAGCTGCAGTTACCCACATTGATTTTTGATGAGATAGATACCGGTATCAGCGGGGAAGCCGCCAGGCAGGTGGGCACTATAATGAAAGAGCTTGGCATTGCACACCAGGTAATTTCCATTACGCACCAGCCGCAGATAGCCGCCAGGGCCAACGCACATTATTTTGTGTACAAAGAAATTAAGGGCGATAAAATTGCCACTTCCATCCGCCTGCTGAGTGATGATGAGCGCATAACCGCCATTGCCAAAATGCTGAGTGGCGAAAAGCCCACTGCGGCTGCGCTGGAAAATGCGAGGGAGATGGTGGGAATTGATTATTTTTAAAATATGGGTTTTACGCTGGCATCTATACTATCTGCAATCTTACTATTGGTACTGCTTTTTCTGACAGGACGTTTTTTGTTGCGCCTGGTCATACGCAGCAAGGGTAAAAAATATTTCATACCGGTTGTAATACTTTCAATTGTGGGTTTTGCAGTGTTATTGTACTGTACACCCAGTGCCTGGTACTTGTTGATCATATTGCTTTCAGGTGAAGGGTTTGGCCGTTAATGATTACCAGATGCTGTTTAGAAAGATAATTTTCCTGTTGCTTATTGGTGCTGCCGTACTGGTGGCTTACTGGTTTAGTTCATTTTTAAAAAAGAAAATCAATCCTTATCAGTCAACCAAAAATGGCCTGTTGTATCTGCTGCTGCACCTGTTGGCCATTGTTTTATTGGTTTTCGCAGTTGGATTTGTGATAATTTATTACCTGGATTTTTTCTTTAAGCGATAAGTGTGCTATTTTTACCGCAGAGCCAGTTGCAGCAGTCTGCCAAATAAGCAAACAATAGCCGAACGGAGCGTCGCAACGATGCTTCATCAGGGCTTAATTGCCGGTAACAAAAATAAAAAAACGATCATCATGTCATACAACTTACTAAAAGGGAAGAAAGGAATCATTTTTGGCGCATTAGACAGTAATTCCATTGCCTGGAAAACCGCCCAGCGCTGCTATGCAGAGGGTGCACAGATTGTACTCACCAATGCTCCTGTGGCTTTGCGTATGGGCGAAATTGACAAACTGGCGGAAGAGTGCGGCAATGCTCCTGTAATTGGTGCCGATGTTACCAGTAATGAGGATCTGAAAAACCTTATTGACAAAAGTATGGAGCATTTTGGCGGGGGTATCGATTTTGTGCTGCATTCAGTGGGTATGAGCATCAATGTGCGAAAAGGCAAACCTTATACCGACCTCAATTACGAGTTTCAGCATAAATCATTCGATATATCATCTATGAGCTTGCACCGCCTTTGCCAATGCCTGTACCAGGCCGATGCCATGAACGAGTGGGGCAGCATTGTGGCTTTAACCTATATAGCAGCACAAAGGGTTTTTCCTGATTACAGCGAAATGGCCGATGCCAAGGCCCTTTTAGAAAGTGTGGCCCGCAGTTTTGGCTATCATTATGGTGTTAAAAAACATGTTCGCATCAATACCATTTCACAATCTCCCACACGTACCACTGCCGGCAGCGGCGTAAAAGGGTTTGATGGCTTTATCAGCTATGCCGAAAAAATGAGCCCATTGGGCAACGCCAGTGCCGATGATTGTGCTGCTTACACAGCAAGCCTGTTCAGCGATTTAACCAAAATGGTAACCATGCAAAACCTGTTTCATGATGGTGGTTTCTCCTTTACAGGCGTAACACAGGCAGTGATTGAACAGATGGAGAAATAGGGCCGTTAAGAAGGCTTTATCAACTTCTCCAGCACAAAATACACGGCCGGGCAAAAAGTAGAATTTTTTAGTGTGATAACCGGTCTTTTCAGCAGCACATCCTCATCTGTATATGGAAAACGGCTGCAGTCGGAAGGGCGCACTTCGTAAATACTGCAGTAATTATCGCTACCCCAACAAGGTCAGGGCTTTCTCTTTACACCATCATCCCCTTCACTATCGAGCAGCAGGTAAGTATCAATAAACACGCTTTCTTTCATGCCCATGTGTTTGCTGATGCGTTTGATATCCGGCGTTTTAAACCGTGGAGAATAATTTTTGCAGCAGGCAGCACAGTTTAAGCAATTGATATTGCTGAATGCTTCTTCATGCAGGTCGGGGAGTTGTTTCAGTACTTTGTTTTTATCGGCCCTGTTCAAAAATTGCTTGTACTGTTTCTGGTGTTCCCCCGATTTTTTCTGCCAGTTCTCCAGTAAATCCTTTTCCATGCAACAAATGTCGGGCTTTAAAACCGTTTTAAGGCCGTTTTGAAGCATCCGGTATTCATAAAATAAATTGCTGGCTGTTGTTATGCTTAAAATCAGTTATTTTGTACCAAATTTTTAGTAATGACAACCGTAATTGTTCCTTTAGATTTTTCTGAAACATCTTTTAATGCGGCACATTATGCCGCCGATATGTATAAGGGTCGTACGGACGTGTCACTCGTTCTGTACCATTATTATACTGATGAAGGAGAGAAACAAACTGTAACCAATTACCTCAACAGCCTGAAACAAGAGCTGGTTAGCCAATGCCCCAATATTGAGACCATGCTGGAGTCGGGCGATAATTTTATTGACAGCCTTGCTGCTTATGCTCACGTAATGGGTGCATACCTGGTTGTAATGGGCCTTACGGGTAAATCAGCATTGGCACAACGCTTTTCCGGCTCCAATACGCTTAAAATGGCCGAAAAAGATATATGCCCTATATTGATTATACCACCCGATGCAGCTTTTCACACCATCAGTAATGTGCTGATTGTATCTGAAATGAAGTTTGTGGAAGAAACCCCGGTGCTGGTGGCCATTAAAAGAGTGCTGCAGGATTTTAAACCCAACCTGCATGTGTTAAATGTTGACAGCTCACATTATATCTCATTAACAAAAGCATTTAAGGAAGAAAGGGACAAGATGGAAGTGCTGCTGGCGGAATTTGACCCGGAGTTCTATTTCATGCGGTTGTTCGACTTTCATGAGTCGGTAAACCTGTTTATTGAGGATAAAAATATTGACATGCTCATCATCGGTCCCAAGCACCACAGTTTTTACGAGCGGTTGTTTAAAACCCAGCACACCAAAACGATGATTTACCAGAGCAAAGTGCCGGTACTGGCAGTGCATGAATAAGCACTGCTTAATTGAACAGGCCGCTCATACCTGATATGATGTACCAGAACATGAGTACAAATGTTAAAACCATGATGATTATTTGCGCAAGGAAAGAAACACCAAGGGCTTTGGCCATAGCGCCTGCACCGGGTCGGTTTATAAACCTGCAATAAAAGATACCGCGGTATATTATATCAAAAAGAATATTGGCACCCATTGCAATCATAAGCATGTACAGGTTGCCGGATGAGGATAGGGGAATAATGATAAAAGCCATTACCAGGGAAGTAAAACCGGTGCTGTACATATTGGCCACCAGGTGCTCAGCATAATTGTATTTTCCCTTCAGGTAAAATAAGCTGAATATAAGTGCCAGCAACGGTACGGTAATCATACTTATCACATTGGAATATTTTTTAATAAAAAACATGGCATTGGTTTGCCGTTTCATTAAACTCAGTACCTTGGCCTTCTTTACAGGGTCAGCTATTTGTGCGGCTATGGCCTGCAGCTGCAGTTGCGTATTGGCATTTTCTTTTTCAAATGTTTGAAATATTGACATGCTCAGCACCACCAGTCCAATCACTATCATAAAAAAATTAAAGGGGCTGAAGTATTTTCTCCGCTTCCCTTCTATAAACTCTTTTGCCACTGTACCGGTTTTAACAGCCAGTGCTTTTGCCAGCGTAAATATGCTTTTATCAGCATGCAGAAAAAAATGCACGCCATCATGTGCAATATGTCCCATGGTAATGGGATGCAGGTGAACCGCCTGGCCGCAACCGGGGCAATACACATCCCGTTCCGAAACAGGCTTTTCGCAATTGAGGCAATATAATGAGTGTA
>JANMDL010000753.1:0-6045 GCA_031376295.1 Chitinophagales bacterium | reverse complement strand
AGTTCAAACACATGGTCGGCCGTGCCACGATCAAGATTTCCAGTTGGTTCATCTGCCAGTATTAAAGATGGATTATGTGCCAAAGCTCTAGCTATAGCTACTCTTTGCTGTTCTCCTCCAGATAACTTATCAGGGAAAGTATTTACTCTATCTGACATATTAACTCGTTCTAAAAAGTTTATAGAATTTTTTAGACATTCTTTTTTAGGAACACCTTTAAACTGATATTTTAGCAAATTTAAACTTGCTACCTCTTTACGAAATATTATAATGACATCATCTAGATCAGGAAGAGTCATAACATTGTCGACACGAGGAATTGGGAAATTGCCAGATATATGCGGAATAAAACGAACGACGTTCTTATCGTCAAGCGATATATTTATTATAATTCTGTCATTACAGCCAACATAAGTTTGCTCTTTAATATTAGCCTCAAAGAAAATTTCCGGTTCTTTCTCATACCTGCAAAAATCATGAAAGTCTAAATCATGTTCTCTTTGAGCTGCAAACTGTAGCACACTCAACGCCTCCAAAATATTACTCTTTCCCACATTGGGCGCACCAATAAACACATTAACCCTCCTGCACCCTTCAATTTTTGAATGGCGGATAGATTTAAAATTTTTAATCTCTATGTTGTTAATGTGTGCCAAAAACTATCTTATTTCTTCTTCTTTTTATTCAATGTATAACTTGCTCCCAGTGCCCAAAAAGCTTCTCCAAAAAAGAAATGCTGTCTTCCCCTCCCTGCAATGCCTTTCTTATGCAGGATGATGTCGGGCATATTAATGTAACCACCCTTCGTCTCCAGCCGCATGATGAAATGCTTAAAAAATACCCCCTGTACACCTGCAGCCCCGCTTATTCCGTAACCCGATACATGAAACCGGTCGTTGCGCTCATAATCCAAAAACTTCACGTTGGTTTTTGGCACCAGCACACCTGCGCCTGCACCATAATACCAGTTTACAATACATTTCTCCGTTTTGGAATGGTACAACTCTTTGTATTTCTCCACTGCAAAATGTACATAATTTAACCCATCGGTATGCTCAAATGTCAAAAAATCTGCTGTCAACTGCGTTGGACCTGAATAAGTTTTTTTATACAATCCTGCCCGGTCTATTGTTCCGTTTGCTATCACCGTCTGGTCGTTGTTTACCACATACTTCATGTGATCTACTCCCACACTTATTGCCAGCCCCGGTTTGATAAAGTAGCCAATGCGCACATTTGTCTGCGGTATGGTCACCCTGTCAAGCTGCAGGTAGTTGTGATAAGAGAACTTCGTAGGCTTGTCTTTTGCCCTTACACTGCTCAGTTTAATATCATAATCTGCTCCCTTCAAAGTAATATCACTTTTTGAATAAAACTCCCTGTTCCACCCCCAATACACATAAAACTGACCCTTTTTCAGGGGATCATAGATTTTTGTATCCTGTGCACTGGCAGTAGTTGCTGCAAACAACAGCAACGCCGCCGCTCTTATAGTTTTCATTAAGTACAATTGCCCGTTTATAGTTTATCTCCTTTATACTGCTGCCAGTTCCAAAGGGTCGGCATAATGTGCCAGCCCGTAATTCCTTGTCAAACATTCCTGCGGGTTCAGCACATGCCATTCAAACTCATCCCTGAAATGGCGGATGGCTGCTGCCACGGGCCATGCTGCTGCATCACCCAGCGGACAGATGGTATTGCCTTCTATCTTGCGTTGTATATCCCACAACAATTCAATATCGCTCATTTTACCTTTGCCGTACTCTATATTGTGCAGTATCTTCTTCATCCAGCCGGTACCTTCCCGGCAGGGGCTGCATTGTCCGCAGCTTTCGTGGTGGTAAAACCTTGCCAGCGAATAAGTATGGCGCACAATACACTGGTCTTCATCCAGTACTTCAAATCCGCCGCTGCCCATCATACTGCCGGTAGCAAAACCACCATCCGACAGGCTTTCGTAATTCATCAACCTTTGTTCGCCTTTGGCAGTTTTCAACACCAGGTTGGCGGGTAAAATGGGTACTGATGAACCACCGGGGATGCAGGCTTTTAATTTTTTGCCATTGGCAATACCGCCGCAATATTCATCGCTGAAAATAAATTCTTCCACGCTGATGGTCATGTCAATTTCATACACACCGGGCTTGTTGATATTGCCACAGGCCGACATTAGTTTGGTACCCGTTGAACGGCCAACACCAATTTTCGCATACTCCTCACCGCCATCGTTGATGATGGGTACCACTGCCGCCAGTGTTTCCACATTGTTTACCACGGTTGGCCTGTCCCACACTCCTTTTACAGCAGGGAAGGGCGGTTTGATGCGTGGATTACCACGTTTGCCCTCAAGGCTTTCAATCAACGCCGTTTCTTCACCGCAGATATAAGCACCAGCACCACGGTGCACATATATTTCACAATCAAACCCGCTGCCCTGTATGTTTTTGCCAAGGAAGCCATTTGCTTTTGCTTCGTTAATCGCAGTTTCTAAAATATCCACTATCCAGGCATATTCGCCACGGATGTAGATATAGCTTACATTGCTGCCCAAAGCAAAAGACGATACCACCATGCCTTCTATCAGCAGGTGTGGCAGATACTCCATCAGGTACCTGTCTTTAAAGGTACCCGTCTCGCTTTCATCTGCATTGCACACCAAATGGCGGGGCACACCTTCGGGCTTTGCAATAAAACTCCACTTCATCCCACAGGGAAAGCCGGCACCGCCACGCCCACGCAGCCCGCTCTTTTTCACTTCTTCCACAATGTCGGCAGGCTGCATTTTTAATGCTTTTTCCACACTGCGGTAACCACCTTCGCGGCGGTACACTTCGTAGCTGCGGATGCCCGGTACATGTGCGTTTGCTAATAATATTTTTTTAGCCATATAGATTTGCTTTTAGCAAATTTTTATTTTGGTTACTAACATTTGTTCTTTTCCCGGCTTCAGTGGCGTCGCACTCTTGTACTGCATACCACTACTGAGCCTTTCCCGCCATTTATCTTTTCAGCTTATTTTTTCAATTCACAATTAAACATCCAGTTCACACCAAACCTGTCCTGCAGCATTCCAAACCTCGATCCCCAGAAGGCATCCTGCAGTGCCATAGAAACTGTTCCACCTTCACTCATTTTTTCAAATACCTCATTGAGCCGTTCAACAGTTTCCACGTTAATGCTCAGTTGAATATTGCCATTGGTATTTACCGGCTGCCCCTTGAATACATCTGATACCATGAATATGTTTCCGTCGAACGCAAGGCGTGCATGCATCACTTTGTTTTTATAATCCTCATCAGCCGGCATGGGGCTATCGCCATAGCGCTGCATAAAAACCACTTCGCCGCCCAATGCAGCGGTATAAAAGGTTAATGCCTCTTCAGCATTGCCTGGAAAATGTATGTATGCGTTTAATACCATTTTTATACTTTTATTTTCTAACTACTTCCTGTTATTGTATGTATAAATTACATTATCCAGGTAGCTATCAGCTTTAAACCGCAGATCCTTACCACGCAGTGCTTTAAAATCATTCATCTTTTCAACTGCAGGTTGATAATCGCTGATCATTTCTTCCAAAACCTTAACCTCAAACCAAATCATTTTTCCATCATCACCTTTTTGAATATAATGCTCCTGGTGAGTAGAAATACCACCCTTTGAATTGGTATTTTCATGATAGGTTCTGTATACATTAATTCTACCTTTAACAATCCTTCTGGCAAACATTTTATAAGGAGTTTTTCTAAAGAAGACATTGTTGTCTTGCAAGCTTTTAATATCCTTAAAATCATATTTCTTTCCCGCAATCGTTACATCTCCTTTCTTACCAAGCGAAAGATTGTTCGTTTGGCGCAGTCGCTCTCTTGTTATTTCTCCTTCGATAATTGTGCCGTCATTCAGCTCCACAAATTCCGTTTTACCAGGCTCTGCTCCATCATCTGTATTGCCAGATAAATTGTGCAGCGCAGAGGGTGTTGAACATCCCTGGAAAAGGAAAATAATTATGAGAAATATGAAATATTTTTTTACCATCCTTACTGATCTTTAACTTATATCTTTTAACAAATTATCAAATTCTTCCAGTTCCATCTTCAAATCTTCCCTGATTATCTTACGCATCAATCCTTTGGGCAAATCATCATTTTTATGAACCGGTATGGTGGTAACCCTTCCGTCTTCATGCTTCATTCTGTGATGAGAACCATTAATCCTCATAACAACAAATCCCATCTTCTCCAATAACCTTTCAAAGTCTTTACCGCTCAATACAACCTGTTTGTTTCCCATATCTCACATTATGCCAGTTCAAATTCCATTTCCCTGAATCCAACAAAATCATTTACATTTTCAATCTTTTCTTCCTCCAGGCACATTTCTATCACTTCATGAATATTCTGCATGGCTTCTTCAATTGTATTACCATAGGAATGGCAGCCCTTAAACTGCGGACAGGAAACGATATACACTTTATCCTCATCCTGCTCAATCAATATCGGTAAATGAATTTTTTTTGCCATAAAATACTATTTAGATTTATGTATTAACTTTTTAAAACTAATTCGCTTTTGCCCTGCACTCCGCAATAATCTCATCCACCCTTTCTTTGGTTAAATGCTCACGGTAAGTTTTGCCCAACTGCATCATGGGTGCATAGCCACAAGCGCCCAGGCATTCTACCGTTTTTAGTGTAAACAAGCCATCATAAGTTGTTTCACCCGCTTTGATACCCAATTTTTCTGTAATATAACTGATGATGTTATCACTGCCGCTTACCATGCAGGGGCCGGTATGGCAAACCTCAAACATATACTTACCTACTGGCTGCAGGTTGTACATGCTGTAAAACGTAGCCACTTCGTACACTTCAATAGGCTCTATCTGCAGCAGCGATGCCACATAGTCCATCGTTTCGGCACTAAGCCAGCCGCCAAACTCATCCTGTGCTATGTGCAATACCGGCAGCAGCGCACTCTTTTGCCTGCCCTCCGGGTAGCGGCTGATGATTTCGCTTACCTTATTTAATTTTTCTGCTGAAAACTGTACACTCATGCAGTTTCTTTTGTTTGTATTTTTTTATAATATGCAAATATGCCAATAGACAAATATGCAAACC
This sequence comes from Chitinophagales bacterium, assembly GCA_031376295.1. Lineage (GTDB taxonomy): Bacteria > Bacteroidota > Bacteroidia > Chitinophagales > Chitinophagaceae > Ferruginibacter. Next base: position 929 of record JANMDL010000753.1, on the reverse strand, counting down.
AACCCTGTATAATCACATCTTATTAACTCTCTTAACGAACGCTCAATCAGATCAGGACAAAGGCATTTGCATATTGTCACATTTGCCTATTTGCTCATTTCTTATGCGTCAAAATATTTTTTCTGATATCCACCGTCATCATTCAGCACTATTTTATCTATTGAACCCAACTCTTCTCCCCCAATATGCGTCATCAAACTGAAAGGGATCTTTTTTTCTGTCAGTTTTTTTTGAAATTCCAACCGTTTGATATTGCAAAAGGCCGCTGCTTTGGCACTCCCCCAAATCTGCTTTTCGTAAAAAGCTATAGCAATCAGTTCTTTTATGTCCTGCTCGCTGTAGCCCCTGTCTTTAAATTCAATATCGTTTATTTCAATCTGCATTGTATCAATTTCGCATGCAATCCATCAGCACATTATCCCATCATCCAATCAGCACATTAATTATGCGTCAAGCTCCCCCGCAATCAAATTCAAACTGCTCATACAAACCACGGCATCGCTCAGCATACCGCCCTTTATCAGTTCAGGGTAACTCTGGTAATATACAAAACATGGCCTGCGGAAATGCAGCCTGTAGGGCGTTCGGCCTCCATCGCTGATGAGGTAATACCCCAACTCGCCATTGGCACCTTCCACACTATGGTACACTTCTCCGGCAGGTATATCCGTTTCGCCCATAATGATTTTGAAATGATAAATAAGCGCTTCCATTTTTGTGTACACATCTTTTTTCTCAGGCAGGTAGTAAGCCGGAGAATCAGCATGAAATACTTCGGCTTCGGCTCCTTTAAACTCCTGCACTTTCTGGTATGCCTGGCGGATGATGCTCAGGCTCTGCCACATTTCATCATAGCTGCTCCACCGCAAATTTCAGCCAGTGCCGCCAGTATCTTCCGGCTGTTAATTCTTAATTCATAATTCTTCATT
>JANMDL010000732.1:0-4298 GCA_031376295.1 Chitinophagales bacterium | reverse complement strand
TTATTGCACTGATGACAGTAACATTTATTAATTGAATATCACTTACATCATTATTGCTTAAACCCATACTAATTATTACAGGCAAATGCCAAAACCACCAGATAAATGCATGAATAAGCAAACCTTTTTTGGCACCATACTTTTCTGCAAGCCCTGGCAGCATGTATCCACGCCAGCCAAACTCTTCGCCAAATGCCGGAAGCAATGTTGCTGTAAAGAGTACAACAAACATCACCAATAAACCTGTTACTGCTATTTGTTCAACAGGTTTGTGCAGTCCAAACAATAATTCGAGTAAACATGGTACAAGCCAAATCAACAATGCAAACAGCAATACATATACATAATGACCAGGTTTGCCCCGGCTCCAACCGGCATTCTTAAATCCATCTTTAAATACAAAACGCCCAGCAATAAATGTTGCTGCCGTTACCATTACCATAGAAAGAGAACTGTACAGGTATTTATCAAAAGCCGTTTCAGCTTTGAATACATACCAAAATTGAAACGGCCATGACAATGCAAAAACAATTAAAAGGTATAACCAAACTGAAAATGGCTTTTTCATTACCTGTTATATTTTAAAAGGAAAAGGAAAAACCAATGCCGGCAGAAATATAATTCAAATCAACGGGTGTATTGCTATCACCGGTTTTAATATTCCTTGCCAGTGACCGGTAACGCAGTTCCGGAATTAACTGCCATCTTTTCCCCAGCGGAAAAACCATACCGGCACCCAATTGCCAACCTAAACCATGACCACTATCATTAATTATTTTCCCGGCGCTGTTCTCTGTTTCAATATGGTTATAAATACCTCCGCCTTTAATCATATAACTGCCTTTTAAACCGTGAACAAGGTGAATAAACTGCAGGCCGAAGCAATAGCCTGTTTCTTCAAAATTTACGTTGCTCCCTGCAAATGAGTTATCTGCAGCAAACTTATTCCAGCTCCATCCTGCATAAGCAGCAAAGTGCGGCATAAATTTATATGCCAATACTCCTTCAAATCCAAAACCGGCGTTAAGGCTGGCATCTCCCAATTTTTTAGTGGCGAAGTTAACACCGGGTCTTAGTTCAAAACCCCATTTTTTTTGCGCAAACGCAGTATGCGAAATCATCAGCAATACAATAAGTAAAAAAAATGCGCTTACAATTCCTTTAAGTGACTTTTCGTAATTCCTTTTTATGCTGATTGCTTTCATAACCCAAGTTTTAAAAATAATCTGACTAATTTCTCACTGTAAAAATATTTTTCAACCAGATAAAACATCATGAGCGGAATTGCCGGCAGTAATGATTTATATCAGTCAGAATTATCAATTTGTTTATTATCTGCATAAAATTTACTGTTACGGTAAATCATTATCATCAGTACAATCATCAATATGTTCCAAAACATATAGGCAATGATACCTGCCGTTGTAAGTACCCAATTAATATTAAAGATTGTAAATGCAACGGATAATAAACTCACCATCCCATTGAGGATAAGCAGCCACCGGATAAAATTATTTTTCTGCTTATAATATCCCGCCATCAACCATGTGGCCACACCCAAAATGCCATAACCCCATATTTCTATTGCCCAGCTGAGTGACATAGGGTTGGCCATAGAAAAAGTGGAGATAATGGAATCGTTTTCCGGTTTATAATGCAGGGCAAGATGACGGATAAAAGTAGTTTGACAGACATAGTTAAAAAAGATCAGTGCTGCAAAAACCCCTGTCCATAAAAGTGAGAGTAATAATTGAAATGTAGTTTTGCTGTTTTCTTCTTTATAATCCAAATAATAACCTGCAGCTATCATCAACATGCCGCCTATCAATAAAAAGCCGAAGTAATAAGGAATGTCCTGTATAAAATTATAGTTGGCAGCAAATACAGCAGCTGATGTCCATACAGGTTGCGGCTTCGTTAATTTCACAAGCATAAAACCGGCCGGGCCCGAAGTGATGTAGCCTGTCATTGCAATGATTGCTCCAAAAAAAATCAATTTAGAATAGTTTGATTTCACAACTTCATGATTTCGCAATATTATCTAACACTTAATTCCCTTTTTTTTCATCACAGCTTTCAACTTTTCCGGCACATCCCTGCAGGCACAATTCTTTTTATGCTCCAAATGCCAGGCTATGCGCTGCTCCAGTGTTGCATTTGCTGGCATGCGGTGCGCTAAATGCCATTCTTTATTGAGTTTCATACTTTACCGTTTAAATTCAGGCATATTGTATTCAATACTTTTTAAATTAAATTCCCCATACACAAACTCCCCTTCGGGATAGTGCCATATCGCCTCTCCATACTTTATGATATTTATTTCACCCATCTTCATGTATTCTTTTACCGGTGTGGAAAAACGGTATTGCATCATTTCATTCACATCGGTACGGTCATCCGAAATAAAATTTATCAATTTCCCCTGCTGATTGAAATACAATGTGGCAGCTATTTGATTGGGGCCGTTTGTAAAAATGGCTTTTACAGATAAACTGTCAACTGGCATCCATTCAATTCTTTTGTCAATTAATGAAGCGGGCACCATCAGGCACATATCATTAAATACTGTTACTGTTTCAGCCTTGTTCATTGCTGCACCACTTGCCTGCGCTACGGGGAACAAGCCAAACAGCCTTATGTTCATCCTTGCAGTTTCCTGCTGGTAATCATGATAGCCGGGTACCGTAATCCCGAACATTTTACCCTTCATAAAAAACAACCTGGCAGGATCATTAAAAAAGTTATACTGCAGTACACTAAAGGGAAACCAGTCCTTTTTCTTGCTGCGCATCCGCCCCGTCATTTCAATACGAACGTTATTAACTTTTGGCTTATTTACAACACCGCAATACCGCAGGTATTTTTGCACGGCTTGAGGAAGCGGCTGAATGTCAGCTTCGGTTAGCAACTCAGTTTTGAGGGACTTTGCCGGCTGCAGGTGTACTTTCACATCCCTTATAAAAGTTGATTCAAACCGGCTGCTGCCCCAGGTTGCAATGGCTGCCAACAGTACAATGATATTAGCAATGGTGCCGAATTTTGCATCTTTCCAGGCTGCTATGATGAGAATTTGAGAAATAATGACTGCAACAACAGCCAGATAAGGCCACATTTCTTTTTTTATCAGAAACAGAATGGCAGCTACTGCAAAAAGCAGGGCAGTCAATAACCAAAAAACTCCTGCGGGCTTTGAAACAGCTTTTGTGAGCTGGGTGATATTGCCATAATTAAATGCCCTGGCAAAACCCATTATATGTATAAGGCCATGAACAAAAACAAGGAAGAGAAAAAAATATTTACCCATTTGAAAAGATTCAGATTTACAATGCATTGTTTCTTATAAAAGTAAGTCTGGAAACTAATGGTATATATGATGCACATCAACCGTAAGTCTGAAATAAATCATCCTGCTGCCAAACAAGTTAGTGGCTGCGTATCATACAAAAAAGGCCACCCCGGGAACGGGGCGGCCTATCTACTTAAACAAACACATAGTTCCCCCGCAAAGCGGAGATTAATTGTTTTAAGTATCTCTCTCGTTGTTAAAAACCCTATAGTTGCAAAACCATTATAACTTTTTTTTAAATAGAGGACACTCATTAAAGAGTGCCCCCATTATTCAGCCACCCGTTGGCCATTGTACTAATCCTGATGCTTAATTAATTTTTCAACAATCCTGTTATTGCCTTCCTTGTCACTTACCTCAATGGTATAGCTTCCTTTTGCAAGTGTTTGCAGTCCGCCAAGGTTCAGTTGATTGCCGCCTCTTACAACTGTGTAAGTATTTTGCAGCATCACCCTGCCTGTATTATCAATAATTCTCACCTCAACAGCCGTTGCTTTATCACTGGTAACAGCAATGGCAAGCTTATCAGCAAATGGATTGGGCCATACTTTTATTCCCTTCACTATACCAAACCGCACAGCCGCTACACCCGAGTAAGTATACCTGCCATCAATATCCACCGCTTTTATGCGGTAATAAACTACTGTACCACCAAGCAGCGCTAACACATCATCCGTATGATTGTATGTACTTGTACCGGCATAATTACCCGCAGCAGTTTTTTCTCCTGCTGCTGTAAAGCTCCTGTTATCAGTGCTTCTTTCCACTATAAACTTAGCCGTATTAATCTCATTCTCTGTTACCCAGTTCAGTATGGCCATTGTACCATTCAATGAAACGTTCAGTGTTAGTTTGCTCAAAGGCAATACACTGCTGAACGGTACGGTTACACTGCCTGTTGTGGGGTCTTCCTTACCAGCATTGTCAATGGCTGCAAATGGTATAATCACAT
>JANMDL010000683.1:0-2010 GCA_031376295.1 Chitinophagales bacterium | reverse complement strand
GTATTGCCCAAAAGGGCAATAGCTTTAGCTGCATCTTCTACTAATGTTAATGAATGTTTTTTGTTTGCATCGATAAACCAGTTAGCTTTTTTGCCGGCCAGAATGCGTTTTACAATCACTTCATTAAACATACTCCGGGCAACATCTTTTCCATAAAAGTCTGCAGAACGTGCAATGATGATTTTAATATCCTCCCTGTTCATTTCTTCAAGTAAAAGGTTAGCAACGGCCGCCCTGACTGCCCCTTTTTTACTTACACTTTTTATAGCTGCATCCTCCGTCAAATTATCAAAACAGGCAGGGTCATACATATACACATTGTCAAGAAATACTAAGGCCACGTTATGCTGTATGCATCCGTCTAATACATTTAAAGCGATTTTAAGCCAATCCCGTTCCCAAATTTTTGTTTCGTAAGGTAATCCAACAACCAGGTAGGCAACATCCATATTTTGCAACGCATTTACTGTTTGCACTGTGTTTAACAGATTTCCTTTAATAAGAATATCCCCTTCGTTTACCTTTTTCGGATTCCGGGCAAAAAGATATATTTCGTTGGTGTATTGTTTTAAATTTTTTGCAAGTAACGTACCAATACTTCCACCTGCCCCCAAAATAATTTGATTGTTGCGCATATAATCTGAAATTTAGTAAAAATGCAATGCAATTAAGTTTTCAAAAAAAGACTGATCAGAATACCGGGATGATACTGATATTCACCCCGGTATCAAAAAAAAAAAATGAGATCACTAAAAATTAATCCTGTAGCCAAAATCCGGCTGAAAACCTATTTGGTCTCTTTGATTTACTACACCTGTTAAACGGTTGTAATCTTTTGTAAATACATTTTTCTTGCCAGTTATATTTTGGAAATCAACATAAAACTGATGCGAAAGTTTTTTTCTTTTACTGTTAAATTTCATACCCAATTTTAAATCTAACCTAAAGTATGAATCGTATTGTTCACTGTAAGGTTTTGCGTCGTCCCTTATTTCATAGCCAGCAGTTCTTGAGGCAGCTAAATTTACCGGGGTATAGTAGCGGCCTCCTGCTGTGGTTAATTTTGTGTTAACTGAAAAAATATTTTTCCTGTTTTTCCCAATTTTGAACTCTTTTCCTCCGAGGGCATTTATTACGTAGCCATTGTTAAAAGGGGAGTTTCTTTCTACGCCGTCACTGCCTTTGTATTTGCTTTCAAAAAATGAGGAAGTAAATAGAGCATGGTAACCCTTGCTGAAGAATTTTTCAAGCGTTAATTCAAGTCCGGTATTACTTCCCTCACCGTTACTTACAAGGGAAGTCTTGTCCGTAGAATAGGTAAAGCTGGCCCCTTCGGTTAAGGATGAGTATCCTGTTTTCGTTCTCTCAACAGCAGCTTTGTCAATAGATTGGTAATAGAATTCAACTTTTGCCCTCCATTTTTCTGAAAACCTTACATCATAGCCCAAAACGTAATGCTGACTTCTTACTAAATCTAAATTTTTATTTGTTTGTACTAAGCTGCTTCCAACCTTTTCATTTAAAAATAAAATAGGTGCTGCTGCATTTTGATGATGTATACCGTATCCTATATTGATAGAGCTTTTGGGTGTGAGCGTATAAGACAAAGAGGTTCTTGGTTCAAGTTCAAACTCTTCGTTAATAGAGAAATATTGTCCGTGCAGCCCTGCGTTTAATGTTAATTTCTCCGATAATCTTATTTGAGCCTGGGCATAAGGTTGCACCACTGTGTAATTACCATCTGTTTTAATAAGGTTAACAAAATCAGGATAGCCATCGCCATCATTATCCCGTTGTCTGTCCCTATCTGTTAAGGTTGCTTTTAAAGAAAACCCTTCCATTAACAATCCTGTGCGTAAAGTGAATATTTTAGAAATTTTAGAATTGAATAAGGTAGAAAATGTAAACCTGCTTTCTGTATTATCCACATCCGTATATTTTAATTTTCTTTCAGTGGCCGTTCTGAAATTAAAATACCTGTCGGCAGTATATGTTGATGCAGCACTGGAG
>JANMDL010000259.1:0-7780 GCA_031376295.1 Chitinophagales bacterium | reverse complement strand
GTACCACTTCATCGTTGCTCACCACTGCCGGGGGATCAATGGGTTTTGCAAACCCGGCAGGTGCATGCAGGTCAATAAACCTGGCTGGTGAAGTAATGTGAAAGGCACCAGTTTTGGATTGACAAACCATTACCAATCTTTCATCGGCAATGCTGTCGTCTTTTTTGCTTGACCGGTTATCGGCTATCTGGCTTTTCACAAAAAATGCAAAGTAATCTTCCTTGTCATCAGGCGAAATAAGGATGGTGCCTTTTATCATATCTTCCCTGTACTGGTTGCGCACTACTGTAACCAGGCTGTCGAAAACCGGATTGCCGGGGTTGATATAATGCACTTTGCCCAAATCGCCCTGGCTTTGGTAATCAAGAAAGATTTGTTTGTCAAAGCAAAACTGGATAGACCTGATGGCATCAAAATGGATTTTGTAGTGCGCCTTCAACTCGGCAATAACCGGTTCGGGCATTTTATCAATGCGAAAGATGGATTGCCTCAGTTCAGTAAATACACCGCCAAGATTTTCAAAGGCTTTTTCAAAAAACAACCGGATATAAATGGGCTGCAATCTTTTTTCGTCTGAATTTTCTTTCAGGGTTCTTGCATCCTTATAATCAACGGTACTGTGAGCCAATTTGTCTTTTTGATCCCGTATTTTTTCGGAAAATTTCATCTTTAGCACTTCGTCATCCTGCGATAAAAACCTATCCAGCTCGGTTTCCTTGCCATTGAATACGGAATTGATGATGTCATCCAGGCTCACGCCTTCCAATACATCCTGAATTACATCATACACCCGGTCGTCGCCCATACCCTCCCGGATGATGTCTAACTTGGTCAGCAGCCTTTCCAGCACTTTGCCTTCCTTGGTATTGCTGGCCACCATGTTAAACACCAGCACATCCTGCTTTTGGCCATACCGGTGTATTCTGCCCATCCGCTGTTCCAGGCGGTTGGGGTTCCAGGGTATATCCCAATTGATGAGCAGGCGGCAAAATTGCAGGTTGATGCCTTCGCCTGCTGCATCGGTGGCAATTAAAATTTGTGTATCCGGCCTGGCAAATGCCCATTGCGCTTCCCGGCGGTCGTCCACCATTTTGCCACCATGTATAGTAGCTACTTTGTACCCTCCACTTTTGGTAAGGCGTTCTTCCAGGTATAGTAAAGTATCTTTATGCTCAGTGAATATGACCAGTTTTTCCCCATTTTCCAATACACCGTTTGATTTAAGCAGCTCCTGCAGTTCCTGGAACTTCTTTTCTTCCTGCTTGCGGTTGTACAGGGATTCAGCCATTTCATAGAGTTTTTTTACTTCATTGGCTTCTGCCTGAATTTCGCCCAGGCTTTTAGCTGTAGTAAACAGCTTGAATTTTTTGGGGTCGGAAAGAATATTTTCCAACGCCTCCCTGTCTGCGTCTTCCAGGTCTTCAAATTCCTCAATGCTGTCCACATCATAGCCTTCCAGTTTATGCCGCTGGCTGAACAGGTTGGGGTTTTTATTGGTTTCGTCCAGTATGCCTTTGAGGGCATGGTAGCGCCTGCCCAATGTATTCTTAATGGCGAATATTGAACTTACCAACCTCCGCTGCATAACGGTTAAGGCCAGCGAAACGTGGATGTTTTTTGTTTCAGAAGCTTCTTCCTTTTTTTTGGTGAGGTAGTTGGTTACGGCATCATACAATTCTTTTTCTTCCGGTGTGAGGCGGTAGGCCACAGTCTTGGTGAAACGGTTTTTAAAAAGCGGTTTGCCCTGCCAGTCTTTCATGTCTTCCTTAAGCCTGCGGATGAAAAACTTATTGATGCCGTTGTGCTCCAATTCCTTTACACGGGCCGAAGCAATTTCATCGGTAGCAAAAATATCTTCATCCAGCAGTTGCAATAATTTTTTAAAGGTATCTGTTCTGCCCCTGTGCGGCGTTGCCGTAAGCAGCAGTATATGTTCGCATTGTTGTGCCAAAACCTGTGCGGCCTTATAACGTTGCGAAAGGTATTGCCTTGTACCATAATCATAAGCAGAGAGTTTGTGGCACTCGTCAAATATAATCAGGTCCCAATGCGAATTGCCTGCCACACTCAATACATCTTCCCGTGAAATGAAATCAATGGATGTAACAACCCTTTGTGCGGCATGAAAAATATTAGGGTCTGATGAAAATGCACTTCTGTTTACCAGGGTGAAATGAATGTTGAATTTGATGGCCATTTCATCTTCCTGCCATTGCTTGGTAAGTCCGCCCGGGGTGATGATTAAAATTCTTTCCGCAAGCCCCCTCATCATCAGCTCTTTAATGAGCAGCCCGGCCATAATGGTTTTGCCGGCTCCTGTGTCATCTGCCAGCAAAAAGCGGATTTTAGGGAGGGGAAGCAGGAATTTATAAACGGCTTCAACTTGGTGGGGCAATGGGTCAACAATACTGCAATTCACTGCAAAAAGCGGGTCGAACTGGTAGGCCGAATTGATGCGCTCTGCTTCCGCAAATAATCCAAATTTGGTGGGGTCGCCTTTAAAATTGAAAGTCCCTTCATCCGTGAGTATTTCCAGCATGTCAAACTCTTCTTTAGGAATGACTTTGCTGCTGGCCCGGTTGGTATTTAAGCCAGTGAATTTAATGGATACCATGGAGCCCAGCGGTTGAATCTGGTTCACCGTTACCGGTTCTGCTGGTATAAGGTTTTTAATTATTTGTCCTGCCGCTATTGCCATAAACTAGTCCCCTGTGTTTTTTGAGTTAATTTTTTCTTCCGTTACCTGCATGGCTTTATTGGCCAGTTTTTCATCTTTCACCACTGCATAAAGCTGATCGGCGAGCCAAAGGGTAAGCAACTCATCCGGGTCGGCCTTGAGTATTGAGGCCAGTATGGGTATCTGTTCCCGCTTGATTTGCCTGAGCCCTTTTTCGATTTTACTTAACTGTGCCGTGTCCATTTCAAGCAATGGGGCCACCTGCCGCAGGTACAGGTGCTGTTTTTCCCTGAGGGTTCTTATTTTTTCACCAAACTGGCTGTCCATCGTTTTATTATTGACTTGTCAGATATTGGCAAATGTAGGGAATTAACCGTTAGGAGGCAAGAATGCGGGATGAGTGAGGATTTAGTTTTTGTAAAATGCTGCGGCTAAAATGCAAAAAGATATAAAACAGCTATGCTTAATTTGGGCGTTAGGACAGTTTGCATACATTTTTTCTGTGGTAACAAATTGAAGGTTTATTGCTCCTGAGTGATCAGGGAATGGAAAAAATATTACATTTATCTTGATTTTTTCGATTAGCACGACCATAAAATAAATGGTTTCTTAGTTCTCATTACTTGAAATAATGCCTTAACCTGAACATTAATACTATGGAATCAGCGAAAGTGAATTTACAGAATGCCGCATCCGCTTTTGAGGCGGGTGATTTCAACGCCGCCTTTTCAGAACTTATCAAGGCAGGATTGCCTAAATTTCTCGATTATATTGAAAAGGGTAGCTTCCCAATAAATGAAGAAAAATACAAATTTTCCGGAAAAGAAGGAGTTGACCTATTTCTGTGGGATGTTTTTTTAGTGAAAGATGAAGCTTTTGAACAAGTTTTTTGTTCTAGGTATGCGGAGGCTTATCTGTACCAATACTTTTCTTGTTACAGGGGCTGTGCAAGAGTTTTAGAGCAAAAATTATCCATTAAACAGCCGAGCCTGCTTGTTAAAACTGTAAGAACCAATCAGGCTTTTCTCCAGCCGGGCAGGGTTGAACTACTACGGGCGCTGATATTGCCGGAAGCATACAGGATACATCAAAGCGTATGGGATAATTTAGTGGAAACAGAAATGGCACTGTGGAACGAGGTGGAAGCATCGCTACAGCTGGTATTGAAGGCTGATTTTTATGAAACGCTTTGTAACTGTATCATTTGGGTTGAAAGCGAAAATTATAAGAGCGGTGACGATGCTTATCACAACCAATTAGCCTGTGTGTATAGCTTTTTTATGGAATTGCTGCTATCCCGAAATGTAAAAATCCGGCAATTTAACGATAGTTATGATTTATTGCTATTGTTTATTAAGGAGGCAAAAGTCAGAAAAGAGCATACAAGCAGCCCCCAATCGCTTGCTGTTACAACATTATTGGATTGGTTAAGCCATTGGTACAGTTATAAAACTGATATAATTGACCTGTATTCATACGACTTACATTTCAGCCCTGTAGCAGAGGCCGGTACTGTTATACTAAAAACAAACGCTATGGACCATTATCGATGGCAAGTAAATGGTGCCCGATACGGTCTGAACCAATTGTTTTATCTCATGCAAGCAGATCAATTTGTAGAATCAGCAATGGAAGATGGGACTATTGATATACCGAAAGGCAATCAGCCCGACGATTATGAAATCAATCAGCAACTGGCTGAAATGAAATATGCCAGCTTGTTGCTATTGAAAGATATGGGAATTGAGGAAATGAGATTTGACAAGCGAAAGGTATCGCCAGCAGAAATAATCACTTCATTATTTGGGCATATATTCAATAAACAAGTACGTTATCAGCAACCTATCAATGCCTTAAAAGCGACAGTGCCTAACTGGCCGGAGGCTTTTTTAACTGTTTTTATGGATGCAATGAAAAAAGACATTTGCAATGAGCCTTATATATTCATGACTATTGAAGAATTTAAGGAAATGCATTTGTCAGCTCTGAAAGGGTTGCCGGAAACAACGGTTGATGATATGCTTACAGTTTTTAGTTATACTCCTAACAAAGAAAGGGTATTCGACAGGTTTAAACCTGCTTATGAAGTGGGGTTGAAACTATTTTTGATAATTGGCGATTTTCTTTTTTGCCCTGCTGCTTTTTTTGCCAGTAATGGTCTGTTTTATTCTATGGCGCAAAACCTAATGACTTACGAGAAAAAGCGAAACAGGGCTGAAACGGAACGCATGGAAATATATTTTGGAGACATACTGAAGGATAAAGGATGGCAGGTAAAGCTGCCGGATAATAAGGAGGTTAAAGCCATGGCAGGAGATGCAGATATTATTGTAACTGACGGGAGTACCAGTTTGCTGATTCAGTTAAAAAATCCATATTTCAGGGTGAATCCTAAGGATGCTTATGCTGAACAAATAATAAACGATGCAAAAGCTGCCCAACAGTTGAATAATGCCGAAGCCTGGTTGAAAAATGAAAATGATATACACCAGCTTAAAGGGTCAGTTATTAAATGGATTGTTTCCAGTTCGTTTGAGCATATCGGGAAAGTATATGAAGGATGCTGGAAAGTAAATTATTTTGAAATACTGCATATTTTTAAAAATCCTGAAATAAAGACTATCAGGGATTTGGAGGATTACATTTTACAGGACAGGCTTTTGTTGGAGATAATAACCGCAATGCACCTTTCAGGACTGATAAAAGCTGAATCTGATCTCCCAATTAAGCTATTCAATTCTAATGCATATAATATACCTTTGTTTTCAGATGACGAGACTGGCCAATATGAACAACTCTTTAATAAAGCGATTCAACTGGATGCATCCGAAAAAAAGGAAAGGGCAATTGCGTTATTCAGAAAATGTATTGAAATAAATGAAATGGATGGGGAGGTTTGGGCCGCATTGGCCAATACCCTGGCTGACATAAGTGAATATGAGGAGGCTTTCCAGACTTTTGAAAAAGCCTTGGGCTGCTTACCGGATGACCCATTTATTTTGAGAAACTATACGATTGCTCTTTTTGAGGCTGGTAAATATTATGAATCGCTGCTGAAACTTAAAAAGACAATTGAAAAATACCCTTTGGTTTATGAGTTACGGCTGATTTTTAAGAGCAGATTGGTAGAATGTATGGATAACGGGCTATTGGAAGATTATGAAATTTCGGAATTAGCAGTATGTTAACCCATTCACTCTGTATTGACAATTTCAATTATGTACCGTTAGCAGGTACAAACCCTAGGTAACAATTTATTAATTTCATTTTTTATAAAAAGGGTGTTTTTCCCGGTTTTCATTTAGTAGCGAAGATGTATATTTACATTATCAGAAAATGCAGCGGCTTTGACCTGTGGATATTTTACTATTTCCTCTATCCTTTTTAATAAGCGAAAAACAATTGTCCAATATCTTTTAGTACTGTTATAGTACTTGATTTTGTTTAACGGCTTTTTAATGAATATACCTAGTATGCCTAAATGCTTGAAAATAATATCATTGCTGATCTTTAGTCTTTCATTATCCTTTTTGGGGAGTGGGCAAACCAATGTGAGTGGTAACCAAAGTGGTGTTTGGACGGTGGCGGGGAGTCCGTATATTATCAGCAATTCTGTTACTGTACCTGCAGGACAGACGCTGACAATACAACCTGGTGTTACAATAAGGTTGACTAATTACACCAGCCTACTCACTGTAAACGGGACATTGATTGCCAACGGAACAGTAAGTGATTCAATTCGATTTAATGGTGGCAGAAACCCAAGTTACTCACACGGTGGAGCAATCAATTTTGAGTCAGGGTCTGCCGGATCTTCTTTTCAGTATGTTAGGGTGGATTCAATGGGTAATCCAAATAGTATTTTTACCGCTTTGCGGGCGACAGGCGGTCTAAGTATTTCAAATTCATTGTTTTCCGGTTCTTACCGCGTTGGTTTACAGATAGACAGATCAAATGTTTCAGTAATTAATTCGGAATTCAGTGCCCTAAATATTATTGACTACAGTGTTTTGATAAAAACTGACAGTATTTCACCTGTAATCAAAAACTGTATTTTTTTGGGTAACGAGAAGTCAAGAACTATTTCCTCAAGTAGCCCTATTCTGACAAATGTTTCAAATAATGTAAATGTTATAATAGATGTAAATGGCAGTATAAAGCAAGATGCTATCTGGCCAAAACAAGGACTGGGCTCTTTATATAAGCTAAATAGTGTAACTGTTGATGTGGGTAAGAAGCTGACAATAGATCCCGGCGTAACGGTTAAGCTGACTAATTATACCAGCCTGCTTACTGTAAACGGGACATTGATTGCAAACGGAACGGTAACTGATTCAATTCGATTTAGTGGCGGGAAGAATCCAACTTATGCCTTCGGTGGAGCAGTCAATTTTGAGTCAGGTTCTTCAGGATCCTCTTTTCAGTATGCTCGTTTAGATTCAATGGGTAATCCTAATAGTGTTTTTGCTGCTTTGCGGGCAACAGGCGGTCTGAGTATTTCAAATTCAACAGTTTCCGGTTCTTACCGTATCGGTTTACAGATTGAAAGATCAAATGTTTCGATAGTTAATTCAGCATTCAGTGCTTTTAATATTTTTGATTACAGTGTTTTGATAAAAACCGACAGTATTTCACCTCTAATCAAAGATTGTATTTTTTTGGGTAACGAGAAGTCAAGAACTATTTCCTCAAGTAGCCCTATTCTAACAAATGTTTCAAATAATATAAATGTTATAATAAATGTAAATGGCAATATCAAACAAGATGCTACCTGGCCAAAGCAAGGATTAGGTTCTTTATATAAGCTAAATAGTGTTACAGTTAATGCCGGCAAAACACTTACTATTGAGCCAGGCAGTACCATTGAGGTCCCATATCCTTACAACCCACTTACCATCAACGGAACCCTGATCGCCAATGGCACGTCTAACGATTCTATTCGTTTTTTGGGCAAAAAGTCTGGCACCTATGATTACGCTGCCGGGCTTGAGTTCACCCCATCCTCCACAAACTCGTCAATGAGCTTTGTGAGTATGGATTCGATAGGAACAACCTACTGCCCTTTTAATTGCTCCTACTTTCCTGCGATCAAGGCCACTGGTT
>JANMDL010000577.1:0-2758 GCA_031376295.1 Chitinophagales bacterium | reverse complement strand
GTGACAACAGCTTTGGTACTACCTGCACCGTTTGCCACGATGGCAGCGAAACAGATTTCACAGTGGTGATGGAAAAAGCTGCGAATGAGCGTCATCCTTTATCATTGGCCATGAGCGGCGACATACCCTCTACAGTGGGCGGTTCATCCGCAGCAACAGCCAGTACCGCAGGTATGGCTGCTGTAATATGGAGCCGTTTCCCCACTTTTACAAGGGCAGATGTACTCAACAAAATGATACAGAATTCCTCCAACTATCCTACCCGCAGTGGAAGCCTCGGCTGGGGCAATGTAAATGTAAATACAGCAACGAATTAATAAAATGTACTGAAATAAAAATCCCCGGTTTTGCTGCCGGGGATTTTTTATATGGATAAAAATGTTTTGTTTTTATTCTTTCAAAACCTGTAAACTTCTGCTGAACTTTTCACCATCAATCCGCAGTACATATATGCCAGCAGAAAGATATTGTACCCCGGTAATTGAATACATACCTGTCAGAGCAGTTGCATTGTAATATTCATTCCTCACCATCTGCCCCTGCTGGTCATAAAGCCGGAAATAAACCTTGCAGGCTGATGGTATTGTATAGCGTATATTAAGTGAGCCATAAAAAGGATTTCCGGCTATTGTAAAACTGTATTTTGCAGTTGTACGCAACAGCAAAACGTCAGAATAAAGCCAGGTACCATCTGAATTTAATATTTTAAGGCGGTAAAAGCTTAAAGGGGGTAATCCTGTCATCGGCTTGTCAATAAAAATATATGAATGCAATTGCAGGGAATTGACTGCCGTAACCTGCCCTGTGCTGGTATAGTTAAAACCATCACTGCTTCGCTCCACTTCATATCGCAACAGGTTGTATTCCTGCGATACAGCCCAGGTAATTTTATTCGCAGCACCTGCATTGCTTCCAGTAAAAGATATAAGCGTAACCGGCAGTACAAGGTTGCCATCCCACCTGTCTGTTTCAAAAATACCTTTGCCATGTGTAACAGCCCTTAGTTTATTGCCCGGTGCAAATACAATATCCATTACATAAGTTGCATCCCAAAAGCCATTGTTATAATCGTACCAGTTAGCTCCCCTGTCGGGGCTTACATATATACCAAAATCACATCCTGCGTATAAAATATTTGCATTGGCAGAGTCTATCAGTAAGCAGTTGAACGGTACATCTGGTAAGCCACTTCCTCTCGGTGTCCAGTTGGCACCTCCATCGCCGGTAACATAAATATGTGTGGTCCCAAAGCCTCCCAATGTTACAAATACACTGTCATCATTGGTGGGGCTGATGCTAATATCAGTAAAAAGCCTGTCGGGCAGGCTGCCGGTGGCTGTCGTAAAACTGGTTCCGCCATTGGTACTCTTCCGGATATTGGCCGGCGGCGAATAATGCAGGCCGTAAGTAGAAGTGTTTTGTGCAAAAGGTGAAACGGATGCATAGAGTTTATCTGCATTCAGGTCAGACACAGCTATAGATACAGCTGGTTTTCGGAATGCTTCAATATATGCCGTACCCGGTATGCCGCTATTTGTAAAGGATACACCTGCATCATTGCTGATATGGATATTATCAGAGCCGCCATACCAACGGTTAGTATTGGCCCTGCCAACAGCTATGGGCGACATAAAACTGGCTCTGTCATCATTGGGGCTGCTGAGGCTGCCCAGGTAGGCAAGTACATTAGCACCATAGGTTTTACCACTGTCTGCCGAACGGGATACACCCCGTGCATCGGTAGAGCCAAGTAGTATTGCTTCATTATCCGGTTTAAAAAGACAAGGTCCGCCATCACCACCAATTACCCGGGCCCAGGCGGTTCCACGGGAGCGTACCACATTATTATCCTGCAGGCCGCCAACAAATAAAGTTGGGTTGCGGCGTGACTGTGCAGCAGTGGAATAAAATTGGTGAATCTGCAAACCACCATTGCAGGAGTTAAAAGTCATGCCCGAAATGGGAGCTGCATTGGCATTGGTGGTTCTGAAAACACCGCCGTCCGTAGCAAAATAAGCTTCTGTGGTACTGCCGGGTACAAACTGAATATCATGCACATCAGCATGTACATACGTGCCGCCACCTTCCTGCTGACCTGCTGATAAATAACTGTTCATAGTAGCGCTGCCTGCTCCTATAGAACTGGAAGTACCGGTGGTGCCTGAAATAGACAGCACAAATTTATTGACACCCGCCATAAATATTTTGGTGGTACTTGTTCCTCCGGCAACAGGAAAAGGGGTGATGCAATGGGCAAACCAGGCCTGGAAACTGGCATGGTTAGAATTGGAAATCAATGACCAGTTGCTGCCAAAATCAACAGATGAGTATACTTCGTTCTCCGTATAAGTGTTTGCAGTAACCACATCACCTTTACCCACACCCGCAATTACAGTATAAGGTGCCGCTGTACCTGCAATGGTAAGAGAAACAAACCCTTTATACTGTGCAGCAGTGGGAAAACCAGGAGGCGTTAATTTTGTAAAATTAGCTCCGCCATTAACCGAACGCCAGATGCCTTTATCTGTCCGGTTAAGATTGCCGTTTACAATCAGCAACTGCTGGTTGTCAGCAGGGTTTATTACAATGTCGGTTACATGGGTGAGTGCGAAAATCTTTGTAAAAGCTGCCCCGGCATTGGTGGATTTGTATAACCCATCTGTGGCACAGGCATATACTATATTGGCATTGGTGGGATCAAATTTTATTTTTTGTATGCCAAACAGGCTGGGCATGGAAGATGTAAGTATCTGCGTCC
>JANMDL010000562.1:0-3009 GCA_031376295.1 Chitinophagales bacterium | reverse complement strand
ATGACAATGCTTCCAGAACATTGTATGGCTGTTTTTCGCAGGGAGTGTACGCTTTTAATACGGCTACCCGTATCAGTACCGATTACAATATTTCAAGCCGGTCGGTATTACCCGTAAAAAACGATTTTTATATTTTAAGTCCTTCAAACCTGTATCATATGGCTGATGGAAGTTTTGTAGCTTTCGATAAAGGCAGTTTTTTCAGCATTTTTCCGCTTACCGCCAATGAATGGCTGATAGGTTATGAAAACGGGTTACTGCTGTACAGGGATAAAGTTTTTACGCCTTATTTAAAGGATTTTGCAAATAAAAGGGTAACCAGTATTAAGCAATTGAACAATGGCTGGGTGGTTGCTGCAACCCTTGGCAGGGGCCTGCTGCTGATAAAAGAGGATAATGTATTGCCAGTGATGCTGGGCCAGGCTAACCCGGCTAATATGGTGAATGATATAGCAGTTGATGGCAATACTGTGTGGGCCGCCACGGAAGCAGGTATTGTAAAGGCCGATCTTAAAAACCCGCAGCAATCCATTGTAACAGCCATTGCTGCGGATAACCGTTTTCCTTACAACAATACCCGCAAAATTGCTTATCAAAATGGCCGGTTATATGTACTGGCTCAAAACCAGGTAATTATTGTACCCGAAAATTATACTGTAAATAAGGAGCCACCACCTGTGTGGCTGCAGCAGGTTATTGTAGGGGATTCAATAAAGGTAAATCCCGCTGAACAAAAGATTTTCAGTTTTACCGACAACCGTTTCCGCTTTGTTTTTGACGGGGTTTGTTTTAAATGCGGAGCCAGTATCCGTTATCAATACCGTTTATCCGGCCTGCACAACGAGTGGTATTTTACAGGCCAGTCTTATGTGGAGTACCCTTCTTTGCCGCCCGGTAACTACACTTTTGAGGTGTTGGCTATAAATGAGAGCAATATCACTTCGGCAAAGCCCGCCAGTTACAGTTTTACCATACCCAGTCCATTCTGGCAAAAAGGGTGGTTTAAAGTGTTTGCTGTACTGCTCGGGGCATTGCTTTCCGGATGGCTCATTTTTCTGAGGCTGAAAAAGATTCAGGCCCGCAACAGGGAAAAAGAACTGCTACTCACCAAAGAACAGATAGCATTGTCGGCACAGATTAACCCGCATTTTATTTTTAATTCGCTCAACAGCATACAGCACCTTATCATTAAAGAAGATCGCCAGAGTGCAACCCTTCACATGGCAAACTTCAGCAGGCTGATGCGCCTGAGCTTAGACAATTCCCGGAAAAAATGGGTGTCGGTAAAAGATGAAATGGAACTGCTTAAGTTGTACCTTGAACTGGAGAGTTTACGGTTTAAAGATAAATTCACGTACAGTATTATAGTAGATGAGGATATTACCTGCAATTCAATCAGGATACCTGCAATGCTGATACAGCCTTTTGTAGAAAATGCCATTCGGCATGGCGTGAATAATCTCAGTGATAAAAGAGGGGTGGTAACTGTACAGCTTCATTTTAAAGAAAGGCATTTACTCACAATTGTAGAAGATAACGGTATTGGACGGCAGAAAGCACTTGCTTTAAAGGGTACGGGTAAAGACCACCTTAGCTCGGGCATGCAGATAACAGAAGAAAGGCTGCAGTTGCTGTGCAGGGAAACAGGAACACCCTGGTTTTTTGAAATTATTGATAAACAGGATGGTACATTTGCAGCAGCAGGTACATTGGTACAATTTAATATGCCTTTTCTGCAAACTGTAAGCTGATACAGAAATAACAAATTGCATGATGCTTAAAATTGTAATTATTGATGATGAACCGGATGCCATTGCCGTAATAAAAGGCCTGGTGGAAATGTTTTGTACAGATGTGCTGGTTGCTGGCACGGCGCTTTCGGCTGTGGCGGGTGCAGGCGTGATAAACTCTGCAAAGCCAGATGTGGTGCTGCTGGATATTGATATGCCGGGCGGTACAGGATTTAACCTGCTGGAATCCTTTGGGCAGCGGAACTTTAAAGTAATTTTTATTACGGCCAGCAGCGAATTTGCAGTACAGGCATTGCGTGCAAAGGCCGACGACTACCTGCTTAAACCGGTAAATCCGCTGGAACTGAAACAGGCATTTGAAAAAATAAAGCAGGCGAAAAATATACCGGTTTCCGGCCTCCAGAAGATTGTACTGCCTGAAAAAAACGGGTATTATTATGCTAGTCCTGCTGATATTATCCATGTAGAAGGTGATGGCAGTTACGCAACTGTATACCTGAAAAATGGGTTGAAGAAACTAGTGAGTAAAAATATCAAATCATTTGAGGATCAGCTTACCGGGTACGGGTTTATCCGCTGCCACCAGTCGCACTTGGTTAACCTTGCCGAAGTAAGCCAGTTGAAAAGGGCCGATGGCGTTTTCCTGGTAATGAGCAATGGTGCCGAAGTACCCGTGAGCCGGGCCAAGAAAGAAATGGTGCAGCACCTGCTTGGCAACTAAGCCCCGTATTTAAAGCCAATTCTCCCAAATATAAATTGGCATACCCACCTGTTTGCCAGAGGATTTACATTTATACTGCAAATAATCGTAACCCGCATCTGCAATGAGCCGGGCGCTATGCTGGTATGCGACAATACCGGTTTTACTAAACCTTATACATGTATGAAAAAGTATTTTGCAGTACTGGTATTAACAGCCGCAGCGCTGTCCTGCCAGAAAGAAAATGATCAATCCGAAACTTTTGATGACAATGCAAAGTCTGCCGCCGCAGTAAATGCAGCAGCAGCCTGCACAAATGGGCAGTACGCCCTTTCCCTTGATGCCACTGGCAGGGGTCGGTTTTTTAAAGTAACTGCCACGCCCTCTGCAGGCACAGCCACTTATGTGGCGGTAATTGGCACTTGTGGTAACAATATTGTAAACGGTGCCAATTTTGCACAGGTATTAAAGCCCACAGGTTTAGCACTTGCTAATGGTGGTACTACAGCCTGTTGGGAGCAACGCCGCTTGTTCCCGTTGTTACCAACGCTGTAGTAC
>JANMDL010000545.1:0-3076 GCA_031376295.1 Chitinophagales bacterium | reverse complement strand
AGTTCAAGTACTTCTTTTTCCCTCGTAGTGAGTTTGGCGGCTTCTTCGGCTATAGTTGGCTGCTGCTGAAACACAGTCACTAATTTCCTGGCGATGGAAGCGCTCATCGGCGAGCCACCCTGCTGCAGTTCCTTTACCGATTCTATGATTTGAGCGGGGGATGTTTTTTTGAGGAGATAGCCGCTGGCGCCAGCTTTTAATGCTTCAAAAACCTGCTCATTGTTTTCATACACGGTAAACATCATAAACTGGATAGAAGGTTCCAGCGCTTTTACTTTTGCCACACATTCGATACCCGTCATGCCCGGCAGGTTAATATCCATGATTACAATATCGGGCTTTAATATGGGCAATTCAATTTCGGCAGCTTCGGCTGTGCGGTAATTGCCAACAAGTGTTAACTCTTTATCGTATTGCAAAAAGGCAGCAAGGCCGTCTGCCACTTCCTGCAGGTCTTCCACTATCGCAACTCGTATAAGGCTCATGCTGTAAAATTAGTTATGTATTCTGTAATTGAAATAGGACATTTGTTCTATAGTTTTAATATGATAATTGCTGATATGCTAATTAAGGGGAACTATGATAGAAATAACCGTACCGTTATCATTTTCAAAAATAATGCTTCCATTAATGGATGCAATACGTTTTTTCATGTTCTGCAGCCCATTGGCAAAGGGGCGTACGGTACCTGTATCAATTCCTTTTCCGTTATCTTTAATAGTAAGGGTTAACCTGTTATTCAGCCCGAATGCAATGTGCACCTCAGTAGCACCTGCATGTTTTATGATATTGTGCAGGCTTTCTTTCATTACTAAAAAAATGTTACGGCGTATTTCGCCCTGTATTTTTCTTTCAGGCAGGTTGTTGTCTGTAAAATGTAATGGTATGTTATGGGTAGACAGATAATCTGAAGCATAAGCACGGCAAAATGCCACCAAATCGCCCAATGAGTCATATTTCTGGTTCAGGGCCCATACAATTTCATTCATTTTCTCGGCCATTTCGTCGCTGTAATCCGAAATCTTATTCAGGTCTTTGTTGAGCATTTCCTTCTCCTGGTCCTGTATTTTTATTTTTTCGCTCAAAAACTTGATGCGGCTGAGGTTGGCACCAAAGTCATCATGCATGTCTGTGGCAATTCTTGTCCGCTCTGTTTCCACTGCCTGTTGTTTTTCCAGGAAGGCTTTTTGGTGCTCCAGTTTTCTGCTGTAATAGCTTTTAATCAGGTACCAGGTTAAAAAAGCAGCCGCAGCAATTACCAGTATTATAAACCACCATGTTTTGTTCCACGGTGTGGCTATTGTAAAACGGATTGGTATTTCTGTCTCATTCCATTTATTGTATCCTTTGTGCCTCGCCCTTACCTTAAAAATATAGTCTCCCGGTTTTAAATTTGCATACGAAGCCGTTTGATTAGCCGCTGTATTTATCCAGTCCTTATCAGCGCCAAACAGCATATAGCTGTACTCAATGTCTTTCCCCTTATTCAGGTCCACACCTGTAAAGCGGAATTGCAGATTGTTTTCATTGGCATCCAGGGGCAGATAATTCAGTAATGTATCAAGATGTTTTTTCCCGTTGATAAATATTTCATCCGTATAAACAGGAAAGGACTCTTTGGCTGTTTTAAGCAGGTTATCAGGGTTATATTGCATCAGTGTACTGTTGGCACCAATCCACAACTGATTTTTTTCAGTATCAAAATAAGTGCAAAAATCGCTGAAATAATCATTAGGCAGCCCGTCTTCTTTTTTAAAATTAATAAATTTATTTTCGGTAAGAATAAAACAGCTCAATCCTTTTATGGTAGTCAGCCACAACCGGTTTTTATTATCAAACTGCATTCCCATGATGAAGTTGCTGGGCAGGCCGTCGGCTATTGTAAAACTGGTTGCTTTATGCTGCCCCGGAAAATATTTTATTAAACCGCTGCCGTTAAAAGCCAGCCAGATATTATTGTCAGCATCGTGGGTTACAGCGTTGATGCCTGTAGGGATGATATTTTCCAGTCCCGGCACTTTAAAAAAGTCAATCTCATTAAATTTATCTGTATTGATATTCCAGTGCAGCAGGTTACTTGTTTTATTTACGCCAAACCAAAGGTCGCCTTTTTTGTCTTCTGTATAAGAGGTATAGTAGGTGCTGGTAAATGTATTGATGCCGTCATCCTTTTTATACGTTTTATACACATTTGAGCCTGCAGGTTTACGCACAAAGCCGCCACCCCTGTTGGCACTGTACCACTCATCGCCATTGCTGTGTAAAAATCCCAGTACAATCAATTCAATATCCTTGTAATAAGGCTTCAGGTAATCAAGCTTTGCAAATTGTTTTGTTTTAACATTATAGCTGAGTAAACTGTTTCCGGTACCCGTTCGTATAACTTCATCGCCTCTTACAAATAAATCCCAGTTGCCATTATTAAGCGGGTGGTTTAAAACACTGACTTTATTGGTGAGTGTATTAACCTGGTAAGCCTTTCCAAAGTATACAGATGTGTAGATGTTTTCATCTGTACCTTTTGTTATGCTCATTAACCCGTTTTCCGGAGAAGTTGAAAATTCAGCATCCCAATGTTTTACTGATAAGGAATTTGCATTTAGTTTACTGATACCATTAAATGTACCTATCCAGAAATTATTATCCTTGTCTGTACAGCTTGTAAAGCTGAGGTTGCTGATTAGTGAACTGGCTTTGTCTTTTTCAGAAAAAATCTGCGATACATTATTATTGGTTTTGTTAAGAATACTGATGCCCCCGTTGGTTAAAAACCACAATTCACCGTTGTTTTTGGGTACAATCTGGTAAGTGAACACATTTGTATAAAGTGAGGGGTTTCCGTACTTCCTTAGCGGAACAGTTTTTTTTGTAAGAAGTGAATAACGGTACATACCCAATGTGTATTCGCTGAAATACAGTTCCTGTTTCTCCTCATCATAGTACCTGAAGTATGGGAAAAATCCTGAACCCGGTAAATTAAAATCAACCGGTATCGGCTCGAATTTTTTTGTGTCCGGGTAATAGAAATAGTATTTATTATTATAAGCTGTCAGGGTGATTTTATTCTGGAAATAAT